>SPBQ01000477.1 GCA_004525875.1 Myxococcales bacterium | reverse complement strand
TCGAGCCGACGGCCGTCTCACCCGGGTCGCTGATGCCTGCGGCCGAGGGACCGAGCGACGCCGAAGCGCTCACGGCTTACACCCTCGCGCTGCGCTCGCTTCGCGGTGGGCCGGTGGCCGCCGCCGCGGGCAGCGACAAGGGCGATCGGGAGCCGGACGGCGCGGAGCTCTACGCCCGCTACTGCTCGGCCTGCCACGGCCGGGACGGGCGCCGCGGCAACGTAGCGGGCATCGACACCCCGACGCTCAACAGCCCGGACGTGCTGGCAGTCGCCTCCGACGACTTCTACCGCAACATCACCGCCGCCGGTCGTAGCGGTAGCCAGATGCCCGCCTGGAAAGAGGGGCATGGCAACCTCTCGCGCGAGGAGATCGACCGCATCGTCGGTCACATCCGCGGCTGGCAGCCGGCCGGCGCCGCGCTCGAAGACATCGGCTCGGAGATTGGTGACGCGCACAGCGGACGCGGCTACTACCGGGGGCTGTGTGCGGGTTGTCACGGCCCGGACGGAAACGGCGGCATCGGTAACTCGCTGGGCTCGGAGACATTCCTCGCCGTTGCCGATGACCGATTCCTGGCCCGCTCGATCGTCGAAGGCCGGCCGGGTACGGCGATGCCGGCGTGGCGTCGCCTGTCGGCACAGGCCGTGAGCGAGCTGCTCGCCTACATCCGCAGCTGGCAGGCCGAGCCGCCGACGCTCGAACAGGTGCGAGAAGCGATCCTCCTCGAGCCGCGGGCCGAGCGCGTGCGGATCGGCCGCGTCATGTACGGGCGCGGGTGCACCTCGTGTCATGGTTCGGGAGGCGAGGGCGGCATCGGCCCCTCGCTGGCCGCGCCCGACTTTCTCGGAGCGATCGATGACGGTTATCTCTACCGCGCGATCGTGGAGGGCCGCCCCGGCACGGCGATGCCGGCATGGACGCACCTGTCGGCGAGCGACGTCGCCGCGCTGATCACGTTCGTTCGTAGTCTCGGCGATTCGGCGCCGGTGGCGTTGCCGTCCGGCCTGCCGAGCGGTGATAGTGAAATCGGTCGGGTCTACTACGAGGTCTCGTGCAGTGGTTGCCATGGACCCGAAGGGATCGGGGGATCGGCGCCGCAGCTCGCCAACCCCGTCTTCCTCGACTCCGTCTCCGACGCTCAGCTGTTCCGCTGGATCGCGCGCGGGCGTTCGGGTAGCCCGATGATCGGTTTCCTGCGCGAGATGCAGGGGCCGGTACAGCTCGGGCGCGAGCAGATCATCGACATCATCGCCTATCTCCGCGACCTCCAGACGCGCGACGTCGACCGTGTGCTGCGCACCGGCGTGGGCGACGCCGACTTCGGCGCCGAGCTGTACGCCGACAACTGCGCCGCCTGCCACGGGCCCGACGGCGAGGGCGCGTCGGGCCCTCAGCTCAACAATCCGGCCTTCCTCGCGACCGCGTCCGACGGTTACCTCGCCGCGACGATGGTGCTCGGACGCACCGGCACGCCGATGCAGCCGATGGTGCACGGTGGCTCGGGCGTCGGCCAGATCGCACCGCGCAACGTGCAGGACATCGTCGCGTTCATGCGGCTGTGGGATCGACCGCAGCCATGGCGCAAGACGCGCCGCGTTCCCGAGATGTCGGCCAGCGCCGTCGAGCATGGTCGCGAGCTGTTCGGCGAGAACTGCGCCGGCTGCCACGGGCTGCACGGACGCGGAGCCCGCGACGGCGAGGGCTATTACGCGCCGGCCCTCAACAACCCGCAGTTCCTGGCCGCCGCGACCGACGGCTTTCTGCTCGCAACCATCGCGCGCGGTCGCAGCGAGACGCCGATGCGTGCGTTCGCGCGCGGCGCAGGAGGCATCGGCGTCCTCGGCGACGGCGACATCAGTGACATCGTCTCGTTCGTTCGCTCGTGGCAGGCCCCCGCTGCCGGCAGCCAACGGAGGCAAGCCCAATGAAAAAGAAATTCGAGTTCCCGTGCATCGATCGCCGTGAGTTCCTGCGCTGGTCGGGCGGCGTGATCGCCGCGGCGAGTGCCTTCCCGGGCTATCCCGGCGAGTTCGCGCACGCCGATACGATGGAGAAGGCGGGTCTCGGCGTCGGCGCACGCCGTACGCTGCTCGCAGCGTGCCCGTACTGCGGCGTGGGCTGCGGAACGCTGATCTCCGTAGAGGGCGACCGCATCGTCGGCATCGTCCCCGACAAGCTGCACCCGACCAACAAGGGCGTGCAGTGTATCAAGGGGCTCAACGCACACGAGCCGATTTACCGCGACCGGCTCACGGATGTGCTGGTGCGCAAGGACATGTCCGACCCGATCACGGGCCACGTCTCCGCGACCAAGGGACGCTTTGACGACGACGTGTTCGAGAAGATGCCGTACGACGAGGCCGAGGAGCTGGTGGCCGAGAAGATGGCGGCCGTCATCGAAGCCTTCGGCGGCAACGCCGTGGGTCTGAGCGGCTCGGGCCAGCTCACGATGGAGACCCAGTGGATCGAGAATCTCCTGCTCAAGGGCATCATCGGGTCGAACTCGATCGAGGCCAACGCACGCATGTGCATGACCTCGGCGGTGACCGGCTACTTCAAGTCGTACGGCTCCGATGCGCCGCCTACGAGCTACGAGGATCTCGAAGAAGCGGACATGATCACGTTCTGGGGGCACAACGCGCGCGAGGCGCACCCCGTGCTGTTCTGGCGTGTGGGCGACCACAAGAAGGCGAAGGACATCCCGACGCTCGTCTCCGATCCCCGTCGTACGGGCACGGTTCAGGGT
>SPBQ01000332.1 GCA_004525875.1 Myxococcales bacterium | reverse complement strand
TCGGCGGCGATCACAGGCCGAAGCTCGTCGCGAAGATCGCTCAGGGCCTGGTGGAGCTGCTCCAGGCACCGGGCGCGTAAGGCGTGGTTGGTGGACCAGTCGGTTTCATCGAACGCCTTGCGGGCAGCGGCGATGGCCGCGGCCATGTCTTCCGGCCCCGCGTCGGCGACGTGGCCCATGACCTCTTCGGTGGCGGGGTTGATGTTCGGGTAGGTCTTGCCGGAGCTGGCATCGACCAGATCTCCGTTGATGAGCATGCGAGATTCACGCACCGAGCTTGCTCCCTCGGGGTTTGACGTCGACGCTCACAGGCTGGAGAGCAGGCCGAGCCGTTCGCGGAACGTCGGGTCGTACGCGTCTTCCGGTGCCTTGCGCACCTCTCGATCGAGCTCGTGAGCGTCGTCTCCGACCAGGATCCTCCAACGCCCCTTGCGCACGCCGTCCAGGATCACCGTCGCGGCCTCGGCGGCAGTCGTGGGCGCGTCGTCGCGGAAGCGAGTCGCCACCTCCGCCAGGATCGTGGCCATTTCCTCCGGCGTGCCCTCGGCGAACCCCTGCAGGTTCTCGACGCCTTGTTGCTCGAGTGTGTTGGCGACGATCTCGGTGCCGATATGGCCGGGCATGACGACCGAGACCTTCACGTGCGGCGCGTTGGCGCGGAGGTCTTCGATCAGTGCTTCGGAGAAGCCCTTGACCGCGAACTTGGCGGCGCTGTAGGCGGTGTGCGGGATGCCGGGGCCGAGCGCCGCCCAGAATCCGTTGACGCTGCTGGTGTTGATGATGTGTGCCTCTTCGGCCGCGATCAGCATCGGCAGGAACGCGCGACAGCCGTAGTACACGCCGAACCAGCAGGTCCCGAACGTGCGCTCCCATTCCTCGCGTGAGCCGGCCACGAAGCTGCCGCCTCCGGCGATGCCGGCGTTGTTGAACAGCAAGTTCAGAGCCGCGGCGCCGTGCTGCTCGGCGACCTCGCGGCAGAACGAGGTCAGCTGCTCCTCGACCGAAACGTTCGCGACGTGCGAGGTGACACGGGCGCCGCCGGTGGCTTCTTTCTCAGCGAGAGCGCGAGTTTCGGCCATCGCAGCCTCGGAGATGTCGCACATCGCCACGCTGCAACCGTCGGCGGCGAGCTGACGCACCAGCTCGCGGCCCATACCTGTGCCGCCTCCGGTCACGACCGCCAGCTTGCCTTTGAAGTCTTGCATCGATTGCTCCCTCGCTTGATGCGACCGCTCAACTGTACGGATCCTCCATCGATCCGATTATGGCGCACCGGAAGACCGTCTCTTAGATCATCTGCCCGATTGGTCCCAATGGTTCGGCCGGTCGTCGCCCTGACGCCTCCGGCGCTGGAACTGTCCGTGACGCCGCTGCAGACTTCCGCGGTGCCATGAAATCCGTCACGTCCGAAGCGGAGGAAAGCAGGCGGCTGCGATCACGTCTGGGGGCTGCGGCCGTCGTCGTCTGTGTGGTCGCCGGCGCGGTGGTCTGGAGCTTGTTGCCACCGCCCTTGCCCCGGCTGGTGCGCATCGGCACGGGACCCGAGGGCAGCCATTACGCCGCCTTCGGAGAGGCGTTGCGTCAGCGCTTTGTCGATAGTGGGGTCGAGCTCGAAGTGGTTCCGACCGGCGGCTCGCGAGCGAACGTGGAGGCGTTGCGTGCCGGGGAGATCGATGTCGGAATCGTCACGGGCGGCATCTTGGCCGACGATGACAGCCACCGACTCGAGTCGATCGCGAGCGTCTTCTACGAGCCGGTGCTCATATTCTACCGCGCCGACTGGTCCTCGGATTCACCGGCGGGCGGCCGCATCGCGATCGGCCAGCGTGGCAGCGGTACCCACGCACTTGCCTCCGACCTCCTCGCCGATCAGGGGATCACGAACGGTGAACCAGTCGGCACACGTCTCGTCGAGATCGGTGGCGAGCAGGCCGTCGCTGCGCTTCGCAGCGGCGAGGTCGACAGCGCGATCTTCGTGACGACGCTCTCTCCGCCCTGGGTCAAGGCCTTGTTCGAGGATCCCGACCTGAAGCTGGAGAACCTGGATCTCGCCGAGGCGTTCACCCGGCACTATCGCTTCTTGCGTCGCAGTGTGATCCCGGCCGGGCTGATCAATCTGCGCGACGAGATCCCGGCCGAGGATGTTCAGGTGGTCGTCACCACGGCGAGCCTGGTGATGCGCCCCGACCTGCACCGGGCGCTCGTACCGCTGTTCATCGCGACCGCCCAGGCGGAGCTGTACCAGGGAACGCTACTCGCCAAGCCCGAAGAGCTGCCGTCGCCGCACCACGTCGACGCGCCGCTTGCCGCGGCCGCCCGTGCTTACTTCGAGCGCGGCCCCTCCTTCTTCTACCGTTGGCTGCCTTTCGAGTACGCGTTCGCCGCCACGCGTCTGATGCTCCTGACGATCCCGTTGCTCACCTTGCTGTACCCGGTTCTACGGTCTGCGGGGCCGACGTACCGCTGGCTCGCGCAGCGCCGCGTTTTCCGATGGTACCGCGTCCTGCGCAGGTTAGAGATGGAGATGGACGCGAGCGCGGCCGATCCGGTCGGGCGCGAGCGGATCGCTGCGCAGCTCGAGCGGGTGGGGGAAGAGATCCGGGCAACGCGCGTGCCGGCGCGCTACGCGGCCGACCTCTTCCACCTACGCAACCATCACCGCTTGCTCGTCGAGCGGATGGAGCTAGCGGTCGTGCCCGGGGGAGGGCGGTCGCGCGGTCAGATAGGGCAGGGCGCCGAGCCTACCGCCTGACTTGTACTTGACGCGTTGCGTGTACCGGCGTCTTCGGATAAGGTCGGCGGGATCAGGTTCTACCACTACCTTACTATAGGCGCGCGCGTCGCGCCGCCCTTGAGGCCAAATCCCGTATGACAAACCTTTCTGCGGTCGCCACTGCGACCGAATCTGGAGCTGTTGAAGCCGCGTCTCCCGCGCTCGCGCCTACTGTGGCGTGCAGCGGTTCTTCACCTTTCGAAGGCCTCGCGAAGCCGATCCGCAAGGCGCTCACGAAGCGCGGATTCGCCGAGCTGACGGAAGTTCAGAGCGCGGTGCTCGCCTCGGGGGCCGCTGATCGCGACCTGCAGATCTCCTCGCAGACGGGTTCGGGTAAGACCGTAGCCCTCGGGATGGTCCTGGCTCCGCGTCTTCTCGAGGCGGCCGCCGCCGGTGGTGCTGCGCGCACGCTGCGCGCGCTCGTCATCGTACCGACCCGCGAGCTCGCAGTTCAGGTCAGCGCGGAGCTTCGATGGCTTTACGCCGCGGTGCCGGGCCTCACGGTGGAATGCGTAACCGGCGGCAGCAGCGTTGGACAGGAGAGATACCGGCTCGAACGGAAACCGACGGTGGTCGTCGGGACACCGGGACGCATGCACGACCATATCAGCCGCCGCGCCATCGATTGCAGCAGTGTCGCCGAGGTTGTGCTCGACGAGGCCGACCGCATGCTCGACATGGGGTTCCGCGAAGAGCTCGAGGCGATCCTCGATGCGACGCCGTCCGATCGCGCCACCCACCTGGTCTCCGCAACCTTCCCGTCCGCCATCCAGAAACTGGCACGGAAGTACCAGAACAACCCGCTCGCCGTCGAGGGAACTCGGCTCGGCGACGCCAACGAGGACATCGAACACGTCGGCCATCTGATTCGTCTCCACGACCGCTACGACGCTATCGTCAATCTGCTCTTGCTTGCCAAGGACGAGCGAACCCTCGTGTTCGTGAACACACGGGCCGAGGCCTCCGGCCTCGCCGATCAGCTTGCCGGTGATGGCTTCGCAGCCGCGCCGATCAGCGGCGATCTCGAGCAGTTCCAGCGCACGCAAACGCTCGATGCGTTTCGCAACGGCACCAAGAAGGTGCTCGTGGCCACCGATGTCGCAGCCCGCGGCCTGGACATTCCTGAGGTCGCGATGGTGATTCAGACCGACGCTCCCTTGGACGGCGAGAGCTACACGC
>SPBQ01000295.1 GCA_004525875.1 Myxococcales bacterium | reverse complement strand
TCCTTGTACAGTGCGACGCGACGCTCGATGTAAGTCGAGAAGTAGCCGGCGTAGCGCTCGACGACATCCTCCTGCATCCAGTCCGATCCCGTGACCCGACCACGGCACTGGCGTGCGCCGCAGCGGCAATCGAACTCATCGTAATCGCTGGCGTCCGTCATTGCGTAGTCGAAGCAGATCTCCTCGCCCGCGTGGATGTCACACAGCGCGACCAGCGAGATCTGGCCGTTCATGCCGGCGTTCGGCTCGCAACAGTGGTTGACCCAGTCAGCGGGGCCCTCGACGTCGCTGACCAGGTAGGCGTCGTCGTCGACCTGCAATGTCACCCGGCGCTCGGTCGGCGGGCGTGCTTCCAATTCGCCGCGGGTCAGTATTCGCCCGCCCCAGATGACCAGTAGCGAACCGGCTGTAATGTCGACGCATGCGTAGACACCGCTGCCGCCCTTTTCAGGGCACGCGCGGCCGACCAGCGCCGAGGGGAGATAGGAGCTGGGACGCGTCGGCCCCGGCCGGTGATCCCTCCCGGGGCCGTTGAGCGCGCCGGACTCGATAGACTCTTGCATGAGAGGCCTCCGTTCCGTACGGCGTTCGCCGGGCGCCTCCCTGGCGGGGGGCCGGCAGCTGGACGGCCAAACGCCCACAACTGGGCCGCGAACGCACGCCGGACTACGCCGACGTCGGGAGGCGCACCTGTAGTTGGGATGTCTATGTACGCTGCAACCCTACGAACGCAAGACGTACACGCTACTATTCCGCACGGGCCGCCTGACCGTTCTGCGCCTGCGCGCGGCGCAGCGCGCTGACGGGAATCTCGCCCGGATGTCCCGTAGTCCGCAAACGCCGCGTACATCACGAGGAAGCGGTCCCTCGGCTCGCGACGCCCCTCGCCGGCACAGGTGAGCCTCGCAATACTACCGTGCGAGACGGGTGCCCCGAAGCCGCATACGGAGCTGTATCGGAACGTAGAGCTTCATTCGCAGCGGCCATGGCGCTCGTGGTCCAGGATGTCCCACATCGTGACGCACATGGCGGCGAACAGCGGGCCGATGATGATTCCGGCCGCACCGAAGGCGGACAGACCGCCGAGCGTGCTCACGAGGATCAGGAGGTCGGGCATCTGCGTGTCGCTGCCGACCACCCGGGGACGCAGGATGTGGTCGACCGATCCGACCACGATGGCGCACCACAGGAGCAGACCCGTCCCGGCAGCGGCCTCGCCGGTGGCGTACAGGTAGATGACGGCCGTACCCATACGAGCGCTGTCCCGATCGCGGGGATGACCGAGCAGACCGCCATCAAGGTCGCCCAGAAGTCTCCACCGTCAATACCGGCGATGGTGAACGCGATGCCGCCGAGCGTCCCTTGTAGTATACCGACGATGAACGTTCCCTTGATCGTGGCGCGCACGACGGACGCCCCCTTTTTCTCGAGGCGCTCCTCGACGTCGTCGGGGAGCGGGAGGTACCGAAGCAGCGTTGCACGAACGGCCGGCCCTTCGCGTAGAAAGTAGAACATCGCGTAGAGCATCACGAACAAGTTGACGGAGAACGCTGCTGTGCCCTGCGTGGCGGCCGACAGACTGGAGAGCGAGAACGTTCCCGCCTTGCCGGCAAGCTCGCTGAGCTTACTTGCGACCCGACTCGTGGAGAGATCGATACAGTCGCGAAACGGGCACTAGGCGGGCAACTCGAAGACGTTGGCATCGGTTGTCTGTAGCTGCTGCTTCAACCACGGCAGCGCCTCCTCGATGATCTGCGAGCCCTGCGCGACGACGACACCGAGCATCGTGAGCAGCGGCACCACCACGACAGTAATGAAGACGAGAGTGAGAGTGGCGGCGGTGGCGCTACGTCTGCGCAGCTTCCTCGTGAGAAAGGCGTGCATCGGAAGAGCGGGGCTGCTGAATACGGCAGCCAGGAACAGCGCGATCAGGAAGTTCCTGATCATTTCGAGGAAGACCGCAGAGATCGTCAGGGTGAGGACCAGGACTACGGGCGTACGCCATCGCTCCGCGTTGATCGGCGGTTCGCTCATGGGTCGTGTTGTTCCCCGACCGCGCGTTTCGTGCAACGGCGAGATCTAGCGATGCGCAGCGACGTCAACGGTTCCTTGACGAACGTCGACGAAGCGGCTCCGTCAGCGAGTACGGAAGCGGACGCCCGGGCGAGCACGGGCGTCGCGGACAACGGCCAGGCGCTGGATCAACGGCCCATGCTCAGCGATTCGCAGGCACCTCGGGGTAGGCGTTGCCTCCCTCGGACGGAAACGCGGCTCCGCTCGGCGCACCAAAGGCGTTGCCACCCGGGTTCGAGGGCGGAGTGCCACCGGGGCTGTCGTAGTAGGCGCGTTCCGGATCGACCCGCTCGTCCGCTCCCGGCGGCGCAACCTCTTCCAAGCGTTCAGCCCGTACCGCTCGATCCTCGGCCTCGTCGTTGAGTTCCTCGAGCTTCATCTGGGTGGCGTCCTGCGCCGCGCACGGGCACGCCAAAGCGCTGAGAACCATTGCGATCGAGACAACGCTGCGTTTCATCGTGTCCTGATACCACCGAATTTTCCGTTTGCCCAGCGACGATGCGTGACCACACGGCCCGAGCAATGACTCGGGCCGGGATCGGCGCGCTGCAGAGGCCGGCAGGTCTTCGCAAAACTTGTCCCGCGCGCAGCGGCATGGTAACCAGTCTGCAATGCTACGAGGCCTCGTCGTTGCAGTCGTTCTCACTCTTGCGATAGCCACCGTCGCGCACGCGCGCAGGACGCCCCGAGCACCTCTGATGATGACGAACCCGTGCCCGAGCACGCCACCAATCGTAAAATCCGGTCGATGAACGAGGTCAACGAGCAGCGTCGCGCCGACGAAGCTGCCCATGAGGGCGCGTACAGCGACTACTCGTTGCCGGAGGCCACCGACCCGAATCGTGCGACGCGCGGTTACTACTCGAGCCACGGCGGCGCGGCACCAGCGAATCCGGGAGGCAACGCGTTCGGCAACCAGGCCGGGTCCGCCTATCCCTCCGATGGCGGTCGTGCGTTTCCGACCACTCCCAACAACAAATAGAGCGCTGGCCGGACCAATCGGCTCGGCGTACGCCGTTCAGTCGGACCCGGCCGCGAGATCCTCGAGAACCTGCCGCGCGTGTGTCGCCGGATCGACGACGGCATAGGCGGCGATCACCGGTCCGTCCGCGTCTACTAGATACGAGATACGGCGGGCGTAGTCCTGGCTACGGTCGGTGGCAGCACCGACGCTCACTGCCAGAGCGTGATCGGAATCGGACAGAAGCGCGAAGGGAAAGCCCTCGGCCTCGACGAACTGGGCATTCGTGGATGGGTCGTCGAATGAGACTCCCAGGACGGTGACGCCGGCTTTCTCCAGCTCGCCGTGAGCGTCACGCAACGCGCGCCCCTCGGTCGTTCAACCGGGAGTCATCGCCTTCGGATAGAACCACAAGAGGTATCGCCGGCCCGCCATCTCGGTCGAGCTGCGCTCAGCACCCGTGTGGTCGCGTAGCCTCCATGACGGGAACGAGGCCTCGGCTTCGAGAAGCCCCGGATTGGAAGCGGCTGACACGACCACCGCACCAGCGAGCGAAAAGAGCGCAGCCACGAAGCCTGCGAGGACGAGCTGTCTGGCGCGGGGCCGCGCGGCCAAGTGGAGGCAAGCTGACATTGACCGTGCACATTAGCCCGAAGCCGTTGGCGGTTCGAGCGTGGCGGGACGCGCCTAACCCGGGATGTACCACGATGGCGATTTTGCCCAGTTGGGGATACACGCGATGATCTCGGGTCACGCGGCGGGCGTTTGCCGCAGCATTTCGGCCTAACCGAAGTAGGCACGCATCGTGCAACAACGAATCGCACCCGCGAGCGCGTGCCACGCAACTTCAAGAGGTAGGTCCTTACATGGCGTCATCCCCATCTGTGTTCCGATCGTTCTCCTCGCTGTCCGCGCTGCCGTTAGCCGCGATCCTCGCTGCCGCAGGGCAGGCAAGCGCGGCCGACACCCCTAACCTCGGACCCGATCGCATCACCCACGAGCAGATTCTCAGCGGAGAGCTCTCGCTCGACGAGATTCGTCGCGCCGGCTTGCTGGCCTTCACGACGCCGTTCAACAAGCTCGACGGCTACGGCGATGGGCCGATCGACCCGGCCGACACCATCAGCCCTGGCGGTCGACCGACGCTCGGCGGCAACGGCACGTTCCTGCGCGTGAACGGCCTCGACGCGCAAACCTGTCTGGAGTGC
>SPBQ01000333.1 GCA_004525875.1 Myxococcales bacterium | reverse complement strand
GCCCTCGAGCGGAACGAGCGCCAGCGTGTTCGGAACCAGAACATCGAAGTCGAACGCGAACTTGGCCGGAATGATCTCGGCCGGCACGGAGCCCACCTCGACGAGGAAGACCGTATCGGCAGCGCTCGGTGCAGTCTGGACACGGCCCTGATTGGGAACGGGTACGCCCGGCAAGGACGACTCGTCGATCGGGCCGTCGAGGAAGAACCAGACAGGCGTCGTGACACCGAATCCGTCCAGCCGGTCCAGCCCTGCCATCAGCGCGCGGTCCTGCATCGGCAGAACGTCGATCTCTATGCCGAAGGCCTCGTAGCCGTCCGGATTGCCGCCGTCCTGGTTGATCAGGGTGCCGTCGCCCGCAGCGGGCGCACCGCCGTCGTAATAGAGGTTGTTGGGGAACGGGACGGACCCAAACTGCGGCATCGTACCGGGGATCGGCTGGCTGTAGAGCACCTGTATATCGGCGGCCGTCGCCGCGCTGGCGGTCACGAGCGAGAGCACGGCGGTGAGCGCAAGGGGAAGAACGGCCTTCGGCCGGATGAAGGCGTGCTTACGAGACTGCATTGAGATCCTCCACTGAGTGTGTGGCCCACGAAATCGGCACGTTCTGGCGTTCGCGCCCGCGAGCAACGGACCCTGCGGCGCGCGTGCTCGGCCGGAGCCTGGCGACCGTAGCACGAACGTCGCGGTTCAAACGAGCGAGATTCCGTCGTTTGTTGTGCGGAATCCCCGTTCGGGTGCGCGGCCGTATCGGGCTGCCGTATCGGGCTGCCGTATCGCACTGCCGTGGCGGGCCCGTGCAAGCGAACCGCGTGAGGGTATAGTGTCGCGCCTCAGATGAGTGCTTCACCCCATAGCCGGCCCGATCCCGGCGCGTTCGAGATCCATCGCGCCGAGGTTCGCGGCCGCGTGGAGCTGGCCTACCTACGCGAGGGCGTCGGTGGCCATCCGTTGCTGCTCGTCCACGGCTACCCGGAGACCAAGCGCATCTGGTGGCGCAACATCACGGCGCTGGCCGCGGCCGGCTTCGAGGTGATCGTTCCGGACCTGCGTGGCCACGGCTACTCGGCGCTTGCCGATGATGGCTTCTACGATGTCGCGGCGTTCTCGATGGACATGCATGCCCTGGTCCACGACGTGCTCGGCCACGCCTCATGTGTGGCCGTCGGCGGCGACGTCGGAGGTCCCGTCATCTACGACCTCGGCCTGCGCTACCCCGGCTTCGTCGTGCGCCAGTGCATCTTCAATACAGTCGCGCCGCTCATCGATGATCTCTACGAAGAGGCTGGGATCCCTCCCGATCTCGCCTACGAGGACCGTCCCACGGCCGACTACTATCTGCGGCAGGGACGCGACGCCGACGCGCTGCTTGCCGAGCTCGACACGCCCGAGCGACGCCGCGCCTGGGTGGCGGCGATGTACGGTCATCGGCTGTGGGCGGCTCCCGGAAGCTTCACGCAGGTCGAGATCGATTTCATGACCGAGCCCTACGCCGACGCGAGCAAGCTGCGCGCCTCCTGGGGAGTCTACGAGACCGCCAGTCTCCAGCGCGAGATGGAAGACATGCCGCGCATGCTCGAGCAGACACCGGTCCCGACCCTCGTCCTGTTCGGATGCGAGGATCACGTCATCGCGCCGCAGTTCCCCGCGCGCATGGCAGTAGCCTGCACCGAATGTATCGGCCCGTTCACCATCGACAACACCGGGCACTTCCTGCAGTGGGAGGCCGCCGATGTACTCAACCAGACGCTGCGCTATTTCTGTGCCGACCTGCTGACCAGGACGCGCGGCTAACGCGGCCGACCGCGGGTCCTCGCTACCGAGCCAAGGAGACGACGGAGATGATCGACCTGCAACGCGATGGAGACGTGTTCGTGCTGCGACTGGACGATGGCGAGAATCGATTCTCGTTCGAAATGTGCCGCCAGATCAACGAAGCGCTCGACGAGATCGAGGCTGCCGGTTCACCCGCGGCGCTGGTGACGACAGGCACTGGGAAGTTTTTCTCGAACGGGCTCGATCTCGATGAGATGATCGCCGCCGGCGAGGAAAGGGCCATGGACTACCTGCGTGGCGTGCTCGATGTGCTGGCGCGCTTCCTCACTTTCCCGACCGTCACCGTGGCGGCGGTCAACGGACACGCCTTCGGGGCCGGCGCGCAGCTCCTGGTCGCGCACGATTACCGCGTGATGCGCAACGACCGTGGTTACTTCTGCATGCCGGAAATCGACATGCGCTTACCGCTGCACCCGTTCATGACGGAAATCCTACGCGAGCGGTTGCCGCTGACCGTCACGCACGAGGTGATCGTCACCGGGCGGCGCTATGGCGGCGAGGACGCCGCGGCGGCCGGGATCGTCGATCACGCGGTCGCGGAGTCGAAGGTCGTTTCGACAGCGAAGAGCATCGCATCGGGGCTGGCGGCCAAGGCGGATCCGGTCATGCACGTCCACAAGCGTGAGCTGCACCGCCGCGTGCTCGACGTGATAGGAGCGCCGCTGCCCGTCTGACTCGCGACACGGGTCGCCGAGCAGACATCTTCGACATCGACGATTTGTAGGGATCCCGGCGCAGGTCGTGACCGTGCTCGATGTCGACGGCACCGGACCATCCCGACCAGATTAACGATCGCAGTCGGGCTTCAGGAAAGCATTCGAGAGGAGCAGGAGCCGGGCGGCCACCGAGGGACGGGGCCGACGACGCGATCAGTGCCGCAGGAAACGTTCGGTCGCGGCCAGCGCGAGCCCTCGGGCGCCGGCCGGGCCGGTGGGTTTCGGATCCGGCCATCCCTCGACCGACGTACCGTCGAGCTCGTATGCGAAGACGTTCGCCGAGCCCATCGGCGACATCAGAATTTCGCCCTTCCCGTCGAGATCCACGTCGGCCACGGTAAGCGCGAAATTCTGCTGTCCCTGATCGAAGAACTGGAACACGTCGACCGGCAGTCCAGTATCGGGATCGCGGAACGGAGTGCCATCGCCGTTAAACACCTTGAGACGCGACAGGCCGACATTGGGGTGAACGACGATCTCGTTGATACCGTCTCCATTGAGGTCACCGATCGCCAGGCTGACACCGCTGTTGGCGCCGGGCGGAAACGCCACCCACTCGGCCTGAACCTCGCCGGTGTTCGAGAACACGCGAACGACCGGCGCACCGGCGGTCGGGCCGACGACGATCTCGTCTCTGTCGACGAAAGGCTCTGGCTCCGGCACGGGACCGCCACTCCCCTCGACCGGCTCTTCGGGCTCGAGCTCCAGCACGTCGCCCACGGCAAGATCGGCGCCCTCGGCGTTGACGGGGAACGATGCGACGACCGTGTCCGGCTCGAAAGCATGGAAACGGACAGACGACGCCCAGCCGACGCGGCCGAGAGGATCGGTGTCGAAGCGATGGTAGACAACGGCCTCGACGGTTCCGTCGTCGGAATCGGCCTGCACGGCAGCGATGTCATCGCCCGCTTCGTCGTCGAGATCACCGGCACTGATGTTCACGCCGCCGTCGTAGGGTCCGCTGAAGCTGGCATCGAAGTCCGAGATGACTTTTCCCTTGCGGCCTGCGTGTAAGACCATGATGCTCTGGTCGTCGGCATCTCTGCCGGTCGAAACCGCCACGCGCATGAGACCGGGATCGGGGTTATTGACATCGTCGAGCACGGCAATCGACAGCTGTCCGCTCCGCAGGCGCCGGAACACGTCCTTGCGCAGCCCGCGTTGTCGACCGCTGGCAGCCAGGCTGCGGGCCTGGGGACCGCCGCCGGCGCGCCAGCCGATCGTGAAGATGCGAGTCTCGAGTCCCCTGCGCCCCCTGAACTCCTGAAGCGTCGAACCGTCTGCGCCGGATACGACGCGAGCGGTACCGGCGCCCCGCCGCCCCCCGGGAGCGTCGCCGGGGATGCCCACCACGACATCGTTCACGCCGTCGCCGTT
>SPBQ01000540.1 GCA_004525875.1 Myxococcales bacterium | reverse complement strand
CCGTGATGGCGTCGGCCGCCCACTCCACCGCGAGTTGCCGCGTCAGCGTCTCCACGCCGCCCTTCGAAGCGCTGTAGGCTGCCACCCGGAACAACGAGCTCCCGAGCTTCCCGAAGATCGATGAGATGTTGATGATCCGGCCGCCACGCCCGCCGCGCCGCATCGCCTCGGCCGCGAGCAGGCAGCAATGGAACAGGCCGGTTAGATTGACGTCGATCGTTTGCCGCCAGGCCTCGGGCCACTGCTTCTCGGCACGGCCGGTCGGCGCCAGACCGGCGTTGTTGACGAGGATATCGACGCCTCCCAGATCCCGCCCGATGCGTTCGAACGCGCGGCGCGACGACTCGGGATCGGAGACGTCCGCCTCGACGGCGAGCGTGTCCACACCGTGGCGCTGCGCAAGCTCCGCCGCGACCGTCTCGACGCGCTCGCGGCGCCTGGCGAGCACGGCCACGCTCGCGCCGGCCGAGGCCAGCGCGTCAGCGAACTCGACGCCGAGCCCTGCGGAGGCGCCCGTGACGACGGCTACTCGGCCCCGCAGCCCGAACAGTTTCTCCAGCTCGGTCACTTCAGGATGCCTCTCTCCGTCAGCAGTGTGCCGGCGTCGTCGACGCCGGCACAGGTCTCGACGTGCAAGCAATGCGCGTGGTCGATCTCGAGCAGCTCGCCGAGCATCCCGATCGCGCGCGACCAGTCTTTTCCGACGACCACCAACGGCCGCGGCTCGATCAGCCCCATGGTGAGGTGGTTCCACGCCAGGGCCACCTCGGCCAGCGTGGCGATACCGCCGCCGAGCGCGATGAGCGCGGCGGAGTCCTCGATCAAGTGTCGCAGCCGGTCATAGAGGTCGTTGCAGGGCGCGTCGCGGGTGAGGTAGCGGTTCGGCGTGCGCATATTCCAGCCGACGACAGTGTACCCGGTCGCTGCCCCGCCGCTCGCCGTGGCGCAGGGCGTTTTCGTAGGCGGGATCCCCCTGTTTGGCCATCGAGCTTCCGTACACCGATACGACCGGCCGGGCCGTCTGCGCGCTCCATGGAATGCTCACGCTGGGGGTACCCTTACCGGGCCCCAGAGCTTAGCGGGATCCGGCGGTCTCGTCACGGCCACGGTGCAATCGCGCACTCTTTCTGTTGCCCAGCTAGACGCACGGCGTTATACGCAGGCCGATGTCGACGAGTTCCTCACGACCGACGCCGGTCCGGATTGCCCTGGCCTGGGGAGTGCACCTCTACACGGCGCTCGGAACCGTACTGGGATTCCTCGCGCTCGTGGGAGCCTTCGCTCACGACTACCGCTTCACGTTCGCGATGCTCGCCCTGGCGCTGGCCGTTGATGCGAGCGACGGCTCGATGGCACGTGCGGTTCGCGTGAAGCATGTGATTCCGTGGATGGTCGGCGACCTGCTCGACAACATTGTCGACTACTTGACGTATGTCGTGGTACCGGTCGCGGTGTTCATTCAGCCGGGTGTGTTGCCGGACGGGATGGAGTACGCGGCGGTGAGCGTCCTCATCGCCAGCGCGTATGGTTTCTGCCGAACCGACGCGAAGGGGGTGGTGGAGCATTATTTCCAGGGGTTTCCTTCCTACTGGAACGTAATGGCGTTCTACTTTGTCGTGCTCCAGTCCGATCCGATGATCAATCTGCTCGTGATGCTGACGGCCGTCGTCTTTGTCTTCGTGCCGATGCGCTGGCTTTATCCCAGCCGTATGGAGTCGATGCGAACCCCGACGCTGGCGCTAGGCGTCGTCTGGGCGGTAATGGGAGTGCTGATGATTTATCGCTTGCCCCAGCCGTCGCCGATGATCGGCTGGATCTCGATGTTCTATCCGATCTACTACACCGTCGGGTCGGTCGTCTTCCACCTCAAGTCGTGACTCTGCCGCTCGCGGTGGCGCCTTACGCGGCCGCCGCGAGCCGGCTCTGGAATGTGAGGCGGCGGCTGTCGTCGTCCACCGTTCCGACCTCGACCCGCGATCCTTCGGCAATCTCTCCGGCGACGAGTCGACGTGCAAGCTCGGTCTCCAGCTCGCGCTGAATCGCGCGCTTGAGGGGTCGCGCGCCGTACGTCGGATCGTAACCGACGTCGGCGAGATAGTTCCTGGCGTCGTCGGTCAGCCGCAGAACGATGCGGCGTGCCTCCAGCCGATCGGCCAGCCGCGCCACCTGCT
>SPBQ01000374.1 GCA_004525875.1 Myxococcales bacterium | reverse complement strand
CTCATGTTCGAATGTTTTCATCTCCCCACGCTCCGTGGTGTTCGCGGACTCGGGACCGGCCGCAACGGCGGCCTAGTCAGCGCCCGCCGTCGTCGCTCCCGGCCGACGAGATGCGCGGCCGGCAGGCCCCCGCTGGAGAAGGCTGAACGAGAGGGCCGTGATGGAAATGGTCGTGACATTGTGTGAGGAAGTGTTCTTGCGTCTCGATCTCTTCGGCGGCATTTCAGATGCCTGGATCGGTTCCAATCTCGATCGGCGTGGGAGTTGATTGCCATGATTCGAAAAGTGTCTCTTCCCATCGAGGGCAGCTGCCAATGCGGTGCGCTCAGGTATCACGTCGATGCGCCGCCTGTGATGATCTATGCCTGCCACTGTGCCAATTGCCAGCGAATCGCGGGCAGCGCGTTCGGGCTTGCCGCGACGATCGTTGAGGCGTCGTTGAAGTTCACGGTCGGCCAGGCGCGCAAGGTTGAATGGGAGTCGGATGCGGGAAATCAGCGCTTCGGATATTTCTGCGGTGACTGCGGCTGTCGAATCGCTCATGGACAAACGCCGTCCAATGGATTCTTCAGCCTGCGAGCGGGCACGTTCGACGACACCAGCTGGGCGGCGCCGTCGGGGCACATCTGGATCCGGAGCGCTCAGCCTTGGTTCAAGTTCAACGCCGACGACATCCTCTGCGATGTTCAGCCGACGGACTACATGCCCTTCGTGGAAAGATTCAACGCCCAGGTTTCTTTCTCAGAGTAGCGGCGTCGAATCGCGCAACGTGTTGGTATCGCACCACGTCGAACCGGTCACGAGTTCGACGTACGCGCGTCGCGTGCCCGTCGTGGTTGTCAGGGACGAAGGCCTCGACGAGCAGGCGCTCGGAGGCCGAGCATGCCACGAGATCGACGAAGCAGTGACACTCCCCGATGGTGGTCGTCGTCAATGAGGGATCGAAGAATCCGTAGTTGCAACCGGAACGGATAGCGGCCGTGATAGCGGTTTTCGAGCGGTGTCCCGGAATCCAACAAGTTACCGACCGTAAACTACGAGGGACAGGGCGCCAGGGCTCCCTCATACGAAGCTTTCGGGGAACGTTGACGATCGGCAGCGGGTCGATCAGCTCGAAATTCCGGCCCCGCGTGCGCGCGAAACCTCGGCGGGGCCACCGAAGACGCCATGGCCCTCGAACCGGTCCGCGCCGGGTCGGGCCTCCCCGGACAAGCGCGATCAACGACGATCAACCGCGATCAACTCGACACTGAAAGCAGTTATACTTCGATCGGATGTGGACGTACGCGATCGTGTCGTCGCTCAGGATCGACTGGCACGTCTGCGTCAGCTCCCGACCCGCGACCACCTCGCCAGTATCGTAACGGATCCAGTGGTCCTCGCCGTAGCCTCTGACGATCGCGGGCTCCAGATTGTCGAACCAGTCCGGGAGCGCATCGCTTTCGTAGCGCTCGCAGGGATCCTTGTGCAGGAAGATCGGCCCCGTCTCCGCGTACGGCTGAAGAGCTTCGAACGGCCGGTATGCCAGGACCAGCTTGTCGTCGCCCTCGGTGATGAGTCGCAGACAATGACGACATGGATTCCCCAATCCGCTCGCGACATGCATCTGAGCCGGCTGGCCATACGCATCGGGGCCACCCCGTCGAATCCGGCCGACCTCGGCAGTCGCAATTCCTCGCACGCTGAGCTGCATTCTGCACCCTCCTGTCACGCGGGTCGGGATCGCTCCCGACGTTTCGTGCATTGAAGCACGCAGTCGGGATGTGTACTGGCTGGTTTCGGACCTGGCGCTGGGCTGCGCAGTAGACGGATCCGCCTGCTCACCATGCCTACACCATTGACATGTCGCGCCCGGCCTGTGGCCGCGTTGCTTGAAGTGGGCTCCAGGAATGGACTAAATGGCGGTATCTGCACCCAGGATGCGGATGTGTGGGGTGGCTGACGATGGGTGACTGTCTGGATTTCTGTTCTTCCTCCCTCCCGTTGCCTCGACGATCTCGCATCCACACGGAGGTATGAACGTGGGCATGAAGTCACTCGCCCTGACGGCTCTCGCTGGGCTCGTCGCGCCGCTGCCCGCGCATGCGGCGCAGATCTACGGCAGCGTGTTCGAAGGCGGTAACGGGCTCTCCGGCCAGGTGGTACGCGTGGTGTGCGATAGCGGCGACCGTGACGAGAAGCAGACCGACGGCCACGGCGCTTATCGGCTCTTCGTCCAGCGGACGGGGAAATGCACGCTGAGCCTTCCCGGCAAGGGCGGTGCGAGTGCGGCGATCTACTCGTTCGACGAGCCGGTGCGCTTCAACTTCGACGTTGTCGGAGGCAGTCAGCTGCGTAAGCGGCAATGAAGGACAAGCCGAAGGATCGCTGGGACAAGGCGGATGTCCTGCTCCGCACGCTGGGCGTCCTCCTTACCCCGCTGTCCGTGGCGCTCGTCGGCTTTCTCGGCAGCCGCTACCTCGAGCAACGCCAGGCGGACGAGACCAACATGCGCCTGTACGCCGAGATCATGAGCACACGCGAGACTGCGGACACGGCGCTGCGCCAGCAGATGTTCAACTCGATCATCAAGACGTTCCTCGACGGAGAGAACCCGGGGAGCGAGGGAGAGCGGCCCGAGGAGCAGGTTCTCGCCGTCGAGCTCCTTGCCTATAACTTCCACGACGCGCCCGACATCGGGCCTCTATTCAAGCACGTACAGTACGAGATCGAGCGGGGCAGGCCGGACGTCGCAGGAGGCGGCGACGAGCTCAACGAGATCACGAAGATCACCGACCTCGAGAACCGTAAGCTCGATCTCCAGACGCGGCTCGAGCGCGTGGCTCGCGAGGTTACGGGCAAGCAGATCGCCACGCTCGAGGACGTGGGCGCGGTTCGCGAGAACCTTTTCTTCTTCAGCGAGCTCGACGATCACCCGGAGGGCGTACTGCTCGTCGAAGAGGTTCTCTCGCTGAGCTCGCCCGCAGGCGCGACGCCCCTTGCCGGAGCCGCGGGCGGGGAGCGCGGCGAGCGCCGTTTCTCGCTGTGGGCCCTGCAGACCGCTCCGGAGCGCAAGGAAGTGAAGATCCGCCTGGAGGTCTGGGAGACGGGCGCCGAGCAGCCGGAGGCTGATCTCACCTTCTGGGTCGGTTACTTCGACTTCCCCATGATCGACAACACGAGGCTCGCGCGTGGCGAGCGCGCTGCGGTCGTGCTGAGGAACTGGGCGGAAGAGTCGGCGAGGGTCGCGCTCGTCTACTTCCCGGGCTCGCGGGCGAGCCTCAAAGAGAAGCCCTACTACGACGAGGTTGTCGACGAGCTGGTCCGGACTCAGCGCCGCATGGGTAAGGGCAACTCGCTATAAGTCCGAGAGCGGCGGAGGGCGTAGATGCCGATGAGCTTCAACGGGCGCAGCGGGGCGAGAGGGTGCACGCTGGCCGTGCTGGGCCTGGGCGCAGCGTTGCCGCTTGTGGCAGCGCCGCGCGCCGGCGCGCAACCGGATCAGGCCGAGACGCAGGCCGCTGAGCATGAGCGCGTCGATGTCGGCGACGGCGTCGATCTCATCGTGCGTGTGCGTGACCATGGTGGCGAGCCGGTGCGCGGTGCTTCGGTCTGGGTCCG
>SPBQ01000354.1 GCA_004525875.1 Myxococcales bacterium | reverse complement strand
GTGACTGGCACATCGTCCTCGACCGGGATCGGTGCCAGGGAGTCTACAAATGCTGGGAGGTGTGTCCGGAGGCATGCTTCGCGAAGCGTCCGGACCAGCGTCAGGTCGAGATGGCCTTCGGAGATCGCTGCGTGCGGTGCGGCGCATGCGTCGTGCAGTGCCCGATGGACGCGCTCGCGTTCGAGGACCGGGAAGGCCGGCGCATCGCGCCGGAGGTGATCCGGCGCTACAAGCTGAACCTCTTCGGTAGCCGAGGTGTCGATGCCGCAGCGGCGGGCGGGGCCGAGCCGGGAGACGGAGAGCGAGGAGAGACTTAGCAGCGTCGAGACCCCGGGGCTTCTCAGGTTCGCACGAAATTCGCCGGCCTTAGAACGCACTCGATGCCGCCCGGCGCGTCGATGAGCGTCGCACAGCGGTTGCAGTGTGTGCACCCGTTCACGTAGTCGGCGTCGGCCGCCGCGTTCTTCGGCAAGTCGGGATCGAATAGCAACGCGCGACCGAGCTGGATGAAGTCGAAGCCCTCGGCCATGACTCTGGCAATGCTCTCGCTCGTACACACGCCACCGATGTAGCAGACCCCGCACTGAACCCGCTCGCGGATGCGTTTCGCCTGCTCGAGGAAGAACGTCTCCTCGTACGGATAGTCGCGAAACAGCCGGGGTCCGACCATCCGCATGGCGAGCCGAATCAGCGAGCTACGCTCGTTCTCGATCAGCCCCGGCGCGAGGCTGTCGCCGCGAAACAGCAGCATCGGGTTCATGCTGCTGGTGCCACCGCTGCAAACGATCGCGTCGATGCCGCCGGTCTCGAGCAGCGCGGCGATCTCGACAGCGTCGTCGTAACTGGTGCCGCCCCGCACGCCGTCGCTCATGCTGATCTTGGCGAGTAGCGGGTAGTCGTCACCCACCGCTGTGCGGACCGCCCCGAGTACCTCCAGGCCGAAGCGCATCCGGTTCGTGAGCGAGCCGCCGTACTCGTCCGTTCGCCGGTTCGTCTTCGGGCTGATGAACTGGCTGATCCCGTAGCCGTGTCCGAAATGGATCTCGATGGCGTCGAAGCCGGTCGACTTCATGAAGGCGGCGGCTCGGGCGAACGTCGCCACGCGCTCGCGGATCTGCGTCGTCGTTAGCGCGCCCGCCAATGGCAAGCCGTAGGTGAGTCCCAGCGTGTTGATGCCGCGCGAGGGGCCGAGCGGTCGCTTGCCGGTGAGCTCGCGATTCTTGGAGAAGTTGCCGCAATGCCCCAGCTGGCCCGAGACTTTTGCGCCGGTGGCATGGACCGTGTCGATGAGTCGCACGAGATCGGCGCGGACACCCTCGTGCATGTAGAGCATGTTCTCGTGGATGCGTCCGTCGGCCTCGGCGGCGCAGTAGGCGAGGGTGGTCATGCCGATGCCGCCCTCGCCGATGCGTTCGTGGAGGCGGATGAGCTCGTCGCTCAGGACACCGCCGGGGCTTTTGCCCTCGAAGGTGGCTGCTTTGATGAGGCGGTTACGCAGCGTGAGGCCGTTGAGGCGGCCTTCGGAGAAACACTTTTCTGTGAGTGTGGTCATGGTGCTCGCTCACGGAGCGAGCATGACAGTGCACGCGGTGCTGCGCTATGGCCACTGCGCGCGCGCCAGGTGCACGCGTTTGACTGGCGCTACGGCCGCTCTCCAACTAGAAACGTCGTGTCGACATGAAGGACGAGGGAATCAGGCCGGAGACCGTGGACCGCTTCCTCGAGCGCTGGCATGACTGCGTCGTGCGAAGCGACACCGTGGGCATCGGCGAGCTGGTGGCCGACGACATCACGATGGGCGCACCCCCGTACTGGAACAAGCTAGAGGGTAAGCCGCTGGTCGTGTACCTGCTCGGCGTGATCGTTCATTCCATCGACGACTTCACGTATCATCGCCAGTGGCGCAGCGGCCGAGAACTGGCGCTCGAGTTCCGTGGTCACTACGGGATGTACGAGCTGCAGGGCATCGACCTGATCACGCTCGCCGACGACGGCCGTGTCGCGAACCTCGACGTCATGATCCGACCGATCGACTCGCTCCTCGCTCTGCGCGACCATGTCGGCGCGGAGATGGGGAAGTTCCTTGCAGCGGGCGAGAGCTAGGTCTTCCGCTGGTACTCGCCGGGTCGAGTGCCGCGCATTGCGTGGTTACGCCGCCATTCAATCCGAGGCGTGCTCAGTAAAGAGACTGACGATCGTGCCGATCGTCGACTCGTGTCGTCGTTTGCGCACCAGAACCAGTTCAGCTGCCTCGTCGACGTTTACCGACTCTCACGAGTCGACCAATAGCTCCACCATGGGCGCATGCCCCTCTGTCACGGCGAGAGGGAGTGGAGTCTGACCGGCGTCGTTGGGGAAGGGCATCGGTGTGTCCGCATCAAACTTCACGCGAGAACTTCCGTCGTTGTCGGCACCTCGTGGGAGGAGGTAGGCGGTCGCGAGCATCGTTGGGTGCTGCTGCGAAATGGAGAGGGGTACCTGCCTGCCCGATCCTTACCCCCTCGGCGGTTTCTCATCGCCCGGGGTGAGGTGCTCTTCAACGCGAACGCTGCCTCTCGCTGGATACACCTGGTGAGTCCACGGCCCCAACGCCACTCGAGGCAGATCGGAGCCTCTGTTTCTCCTCGATAGCCGGCCGGGCGGGTCGCGCCATGCCGCTTGGGCCCGACGAGCCCATCGGCCGGGACGCCCGCTTAAGCGGCATAGGCGCTGAAATCCTGGAGTTTCTGGAGTAGTGGGCGTGCGGACGGACTAAATGTATCACGAAGCTTGACGAATGTGATACATGTGATTACCTCAACGGGCAGGAGGACGGACGCATGGGCCAAACGGAATCCAACACGGGTCGGCGCGACGACGAAGCGCGCGCGGAGGAAGCAGCGGCCGCCGCCGAGGACCGGGGCGAGAGGAAGGACAAGGTTCTGCACGCACGCATCCCCCCGTCGCGCGACCGGGAGATCAAGCGGCGGGCACGCGGTCTCGGGATGTCGGTGTCGACAGTCGTACGCAACGTTCTGTTACATACGTTCGATCTGGTCGAGGACATCGTCAACGACAGCACCAATCTCGCGCTGTCGATCGCAGGCGACGAAGCGAAGCGAGATGAGAGAAAAGGTGATCGACATCGAGCAGCGAAGAAGGCGTCGGCTCCGAGGCGAGACGAGATCCTCGGCTGGCACGAGGCGATTCTCAACCTGAACGCGGTCTGCGACCGCTGCAACGCGATTCTCGCCAAAGGGACCCGGGCCGCAATCGGGATCTGCGATACACCGGGGGAACGATCGATCATCTGCCCCGATTGTTTGGCAAAGCTGTCCGCAGCGGGTGACGACGACGCCCCTACGTGACGCGGACGAGCTCGTGCGCGTCGCGAGGCGCAAGCGTGGGCTCGAAGCGAGGTGAACCATGAGCCTTCAAAAAGTCGCGATCCACGGACACACGGCGGCGTTCCGAAGTGCGGGAGAAGGGCCAGTGCTCCTGCTGCTGCACGGCATGGCGGCCAGCTCGCAGACCTGGAACCAGGTGGTGCCGTCGCTCGCGCGCCGGTTCACTGTGATCGCTCCGGATCTACTCGGGCACGATGAGTCGGCAAAGCCGTACGGTGAGTACTCGCTCGGTGCCCACGCGAACTTCACCCGCGACCTGCTTGCCGCGCTCGGTCACGAACGGGCGACCATCGTCGGCCACTCGTTCGGCGGCGGCGTCGCGATGCAGCTGGC
>SPBQ01000148.1 GCA_004525875.1 Myxococcales bacterium | reverse complement strand
CGCCGCCGCCGCAGGACGCTTCCGGGTGTACGCCGTCGAGACCGTCGACGAGGCCCTCACCGTCATGACCGGCGTCGAAGCCGGCGAGCCCGGAGAAGACGGACGCTACCCCGATGACACCGTCAACCGTCGCGTCGCCGACCGTCTCGACGAGCTCTCGGCACTACGCCGCAAGGCGGCCCGCGGCGGCGGCGCGAATCGCGCGAACGACAAGGACGCGGGACCCCCCCCCCACGATGGCGATGCGGAGGAGAAACGCTCGTGACCGACGCGTCCGACGATTCGACCCGCGGCGGGCGCGGCCACGGCCGCCATCCCATCCATCGGATCACGGTCGCGCTCGATCCGTCTGATCCGAACCTCGGCACGCTGCACGCAGCTGCCGAGATCGCCGCACGTACGGGTGCCGAACTCGCCGGCGTCTTCGTCGAGGACGTCGACCTGCTTCGGCTGGCCGCACTGCCGTTCGCTCAGGAGTTCACGCCGTACGCTCGATCCGGCCGCGACATCGACACGAGCGCGATGGAGCGAACACTGCGGGGGCAGGCGACCGTGCTGCGGCGCGCGCTCGCGGCGGCCGCCGAGCGTCGCAAGATCCGCTGGAGCTTTCAGGTAAGCCGCGGGCACGTGGCCGGTGAGATCCTCACCGCCTCCGAGAACGCCGATCTGGTCATCGTGGGCCGCTCGCGCCGACTGGGCGCGCGCGCGCCGCGCGTGGGCTCGACGGCCCGCATCGTCGTTCACGAGTCGAAACGCACCGTGCTCGTCCTCGCCGGTGGCGCCGACGTCGGCCGTCCCGTCCTCGTGCTGTACGACGGAACTCCTTCCTCGGAACGGGCGCTGGTGACGGCCGCCGCCATCGCGCACGAGGATCACAAGAATCTCGTCGTCGCGATCAGCTCCGCCGACGACCGAGCTACCGAGCGGCTCTCCGAGGCGGCGTTATCGATCCTGGGCTCGCTCGGCATCCACGCTCGTGTCGCGGCGCTGCCGGGGCCGGAAGTCACACAGCTGCTGACCGCGCTCGAGCGCGAGCGGTGCCGCACCCTCGTCGTCGGCATCGGCTCGATCGTGTCCCATGGAGTAACGCCGGCCGAACTCATCGAACACTCATGCTGCCCGGTCGTGATCGTTCGCTAGCGCGCACCTGTTTGGTTCCGGCTCGTTCTCTTGCTCTCATCGGCACGTGAAGCCCGTCTGCCCCCAACCCTCCGTGACTCCGCGCCGGTACACCCGCGCAGCGCTCGCACTTCTGGTAGCAGCGGCCGTAGCAACCGGCTCCTGTGGGGCTCGCACGCAGATGGACTATCCGCGCGTCGAATCGCGCGCGGTCGAACGTCCGTCGCAAACCGAGCTCAGCCGGATCTTCGACGGGCTCGCACAGAACCATGACGGGCAATCGGGTTTTCGTCTCCTGATCACCGGCAGGGACGCGTTCTCCACCCGCATGGCGATGGCCGCGTTCGCCGAGCGCACGCTCGATCTGCAGTACTACATCTGGGAGCACGACACGACGGGCCTGCTGCTGCTCGGCGCACTGGTCGATGCGGCCGATCGAGGCGTGCGCGTGCGCATGCTGCTCGATGACATCTACGGGAGCGATGAACGCGATCTAAGACTCGCCGCACTCGACGCCCACCCCAACGTCGAGATCCGCTCTTTCAATCCGCTCGCCCGCCGCACGCTCCGGCTGCTCGACTTCGCGATCGACGGCGACCGAATCAACTACCGCATGCACAACAAGACGATGATCGCCGACAACACGATCGCGATCGTGGGCGGACGCAACATCGCCGACGAGTACTTCGGCCTGCGCGCGAGCGGCAACTACCGCGACCTCGACGTCGGCTGCGCAGGCCCCGTCGTCGGCGACATCTCTGACAGCTTCGACCTCTTCTGGAACAGTCGATGGGCATTGCCGACGGGCGCGCTGCTCGAACGGCCGATGACCGCCGAGCTGCGCGACCTACACGACTCCGTGCAGTACCCGTACCCGATCGACGAAGATGTGGAGGAAACCCGCCAGCGCTTGCGGAACGTGCGCGACGACCTGGTGTGGGCCGAGGCGGAGGTGATCTACGACCTGCCCGACAAGGTCGGTCAGAGCTCGCGGGCCGGAGCGATCAACAGCTCACTGAACGAGCATCTACTAGAGAACACGCACAGCGAGCTGCTGATCGAGGCGGCCTACTTCGTACCGACCCGCGACGGCGTCGACACGGCGCGTACCCTGGTCGAGCGCGGCGTCACGGTGCGCGTGCTCACCAACTCGCTGGCGTCGAACGACGTGATCGCCGCGCACAGCGGCCATACGAACCATCGAAAGGCCCTGGTCGAGGCCGGCGCCGGGGTCTACGAGCTGCGCCCGGACCCGGAGATCAAGCCGGACTGGACGGGCGTGTCGGGCCGCTCCAAGGCTGCGCTTCACACCAAGGCGGTGGTTTTCGACCGCGAATCGGTCTTCATCGGCAGCTACAATCTCGACCCGCGCTCGGCCTACATCAACACGGAGGTCGGCGTGGTGATCGACAGTCCCGAGCTCGCCGGCAGGGTCGCCGAGTTCATGGACGAGGGTGTCGGACCGGCCAGCGCCTACCGGCTCGCCGTTGAGGACCCGCCGCGCGGCCACTACCGAACGCAGGGCCGCCGCCTGGTGTTGCTCGCGGAGACCAATGGCGAGCCGAAGCGCTACACGGTCGATCCCGAAACGACGTGGTGGAAGCGACTCGTAGCCGGGTTCATCGGGATACTGCCGATCGAGTCCCAGCTCTGAACGGAGCAGGCGGCATCGGAAGTGAATCGAGGACGAGCTCACGGACGAATTCGATTGACCCCGAGTATTCTTTTTTGTTAGCGTTTCAGCGCGAAGACCCGCTAGGAGGTAACCTTATGCAAGCAGTAGCCGTCGGGCTCGCGGTCATGATTTCTCTCGGCTTTCTGTACACGGTGATCCAGCTCTCGCATCGCTGGGAATAGAACCTAACACGGTTCCTTAATTGTGCTCGTGACCTGGAAAGCGTCCGAGCGCGAGGCCGGCCAGCTTTCGCGTGCGCTCATCGGGGTGGTCGTCGGCTATTCGCTGGAGAGCCACCGTCCCATCCGGCCCGGCGAAGCTCAGTGCCACGACGGCCCCGTCACGCGCACGCACCGAACCGTCGTCGACAATCGCGACGAGCCTCGGCACCACTGGAGCGCCGAGTGATCCGATCTTCACGGCGGCGGCGGTTCGGGCCCCGTCGTCGGGATCGGCGAGCGACGGCAACACGTCGTCGATCGCCGCGACACCGAAGTCGTCGACGAGTCGAGCGACGGCGGCGCTCCTGACGAGCGGCGAAGCGTCCTCCCGCGCCACGGCCGTGAGCCGAAGCGTGGCGTTCACCCCTTCGAAGAATCGCACTCCCACCAGCCGCATGTCGGCCCGGTCTGATTCGATCAAGGCTCGAGCCTTGCCGGGCTCGAGCCCACCGTCGATCTCGCCGAGCGCGATCCACGCCGCCGCGTCGACCGGCGGCCCACTCACGGTCAAGGCGACAAGCTCCGCGCGTGCCGCGACCAGTCGGCGCTGGCCTGCAAGATTCAGCACACCGAGACGCAGCCGCTCGGGTCGTCCGGCCGCCGCGGCCGAGCTCACCAGAACTTTCTGCGATCCGTCCGCGAGCCGGATACCGAGGTCGTCATGCGCAGCGAGCTTCGCCAGCGCCTCGGCCGCCAGCCCCGCATCCGCCGTAGCGACCAGATCAACGAGGTAGGCGAGGCCGGGCGCCTGCCCGCGCGCCTCGATGCCCATCGCGAGATAGTAACCAAGGGCGTACACGACGGGTGCAGCCGGATCGCGGACGAACGCATCGCCGCTGCCGGCCACGGCCAGAACGCCGGTGCGCTCGGCAGGTGTGGGAAGACGTTTTCGCCAGATCGAGGAGCCCGGCAACGGTTCCAAGCAGACGAGGATGCGCCCGTCCTTCTCGAATCGCGGCGGGCGCGCGCTCGAGAGCTCCTCCCACGCTATGCTCAAGGACTCGCCGCCCTGGACCTTCCCCGCCAAAACCTGCTCGACGCGAACGTTTACGACAGACCCATGGACATCGAGCTTGCGCGGCTCCCCGGTGCGGCCGACCACCACACGCGCGCCTGCATCGGCCGCCGCCAGGATACCGTTGCTGCCCGCTGCCGGCTGCGCGGCGTGCACGGGCGACGCTGAGAGTTGCGCCAGCGTCGCGACGAGGCCGCACGCGACCGCCAGCGTCGCGGACGAGGCGAGCGCGGCGGTCGTCTCGGGCGTCGCGGGCTTGGCCGACGCCGATCGCGACCTCACGGCGCCAGCGGCGCCTGGAATCCGGGCACACCGTCGGCGTCGACGTAGAGCGCGTTGGTGGCGCCGAGCGCCATCGTCCCGTCCTCGCCGAGGTTGCCGTCGATCAGATCTGCGAGCGTCGTGTTCGAGCCGGTGTCGAGATCACGAGGATATATCGGGAACATCGGTCGCGACACGCCGTCGCGGCCGCGCACGACGACGACGAACCAGGTATCGCCTGCAAGGCTCGCAAACGACACGGAGACGCTGGCGTCGAGCCGCGTTGCGCCCGGTACGGCGGGGAACACGTTCGTCGATGTGACCGTGAAATCCACGCCCGCATCCAGAACGACGGTCGGCGTCGCGGTGAAGAGCTGCGGCACGGCGATGTCGGCGACGGTGCCCGCGTTCGCGTAAACCTCGATACGATCGTACTCGGCCCACGCAGGCGCCTGCACGTCGATCTCGAGGTCCACTCCCGCCACGGCGTCGGTGATACTCACCAGCGTGCTGCCGGCGAGCGTGAGATCCGCCACGAGTCCCGGATCCTCGTTCGCCACCAGCCGTGCCTGGACGTAAATCCCCTGGCCGCCGGTCGCCTTGCCCGCCAGCACTGACTGCGCGATCTCGGCGTCGGAGATCGATGGCGGCGAGTCGGTCGAGGCGGCAGTCCACGTGCGCGCTCCGGCCGACCGGAGGTTCGCGTACCGGTGCGTGTCCGTATCGGCGATAAACGTCGTCAGCAGCCCCTGATTGAGCAGGTTGAACCAGATGCCGATGCGTCCGTCGAGGAACTCGGACTGGTGGCCGCGGCTCGCTCCGTTCCACAGCTCGAGTGCTGGGAAGTGGTGATACAGATTGCCGGTGGTCGGATCGATGCGGAACCGCTCCTTGGCGAAAGCGCTGATCGCGGAGGCCGGCGGCACCAGCGACGTGTCGATCTCGAGCGGGACGAAGTGCGAGTCGATGTGGTTGATCTGTACGAGCGTATCCGGTGTGGCCGTGGCGCTAGCGGCGGCGAGCGCATCGACCTCGGACGGCGTGGCGATGTAGGCGCCGTACGCGGTGAAATCCATGCCGGGAGGCGCCGCCTTGCCCCAGTCAGTGGAGCCACCGGAGGGCCGCGACGCGTCGATCGTCATGGGATAGGCGTTGTAGTGACCCGAATCCCAGGTTGTGATCTCCTCACCGATCGTCGATGCGAGGAACGGCGAGAACCCGAGCGCCGCGATGCGCGGGTCGAGGTCGGTGTGAACATGGTGGTCCGTCATGACGACGTTGTCCACGCCCTCGCCCGCGAACTGGAACACGCGGTCGGTCTGATTCACGCGCGAGTCAGCGCTAGCGATGCCGTGTACGTGGAAATCGGACGACACGAAGCCCGTCGTGTCGATCACGCGCCCGATCTGGGCGGCGACGTTCGTCGTCACGCCCGCGGTTATCATCACCGGCGCTTCGAACGACGAGTACTCCGTTCCGCGCGAGACGACCACCTGGTAGCTGCCGGGCTCGAGGTCGAACGACACGGCGCCGCTCGCGTCGGTATAGCCGAAGGCGGTGAGCCCGAACGGGACGATGTCGTTCTGATCACGGAACACGCCGGTCGTGTCGAACAGGCTCGGCAGCGTTATCTCGGGGCTCGGGTCGAAGCCAACCACGCTGACGCGGGCCGGAACAGCGACGGAACTCTCGTCGGTGACGGTAACCGCGAGAGCTCAGGTGGTGGGCAGGGCGATGTCTTGAACGGTTACGGCGCCATCCGAGATCGCCACCACGTGCACCGTCGGCGCGGAGCCGCCGCCCTCGAAGAGCGTACCGTCGCGCCAACCCGCCACACCGTGGGACCCTACGGGCAGCGTGCCGCTGTAGCAGCCCGCGGCGTCGGTCGTCCAGT
>SPBQ01000231.1 GCA_004525875.1 Myxococcales bacterium | reverse complement strand
ATCTACTACATGCGCTTGCCGACCACGCGCGTGGCCACGGGCGAGCGACACAGAGGCGCACCTCGTTGCTCAAATCCTTCGTCCGACACGGCCCCGTTCTCTTACCAATATGCGGACATTAGTTCGGCAGGGCTCAATAGCTCATTGCGTGCTGGGCCGGCGGCTGCACGGCGGCTGCACGGCGTGGCTCACGAGCAAGGAGTGGGCACGGTCGCGCACGGAATCATGCCGGATATCTGATTGACATGTGCTGCACATGCAAGTAGCGTAGCTGCATGGCCACGATGATCCAGATTCGTCACGTGCCCGACGAGATCCATCGCAAGCTGAAGGCCCGTGCCGCTCTCGAAGGCATGTCGCTGTCCGATTTCCTGCTTCGCGAGGTCCGCGAGATCGCCGAGCGCCCGACCGTGTCGGAGTTGCGGGCACGAGTGCGGGGCCGTGCCCCGGTGACACCGAGCGAGAGTCCCGCACAGGCGATACGCGCGGAGCGCGACGCCCGGTGATCGTAGCTCCGTGATCGTCGTCGATGCGTCGACTCTTCTCGAGTTCCTCCTGAATACCGACGCTGCTCCACGAGTCGCCGAGCGACTCTTCGACGCTCGCGAAACCCTTCATGCCCCCCACTTGCTCGATCTCGAGATCGCGCAGGTGCTACGACGTTACGAGCGGGCCGGTGATCTGTCGGCCGCAAGGGCGAACACTGCGTTCGTCGATCTCGCCGACATGCAGATCGCGCGTTACCCTCACGACTTTCTTCTTCCCCGCGTCTGGGCGCTGCGCCGCAATGTGACCGCCTACGACGGCGCCTATCTGGTGCTGGCGGAGATGCTAGGGGCGACGCTGGTGACACGGGGCGCAGCCCTCGCATCGGTCAAAGGCCACGCCGCGCGGGTCGAAGTCCTCCACTGACTCGACGCGCCGGGTCCCGAGGCTTTCACACTAGGGCCCAGCCGTGGTGTCAGGCATGGACCGGTACCATAAACAGAGCTCCCGCATGGACGGATGCTGCGAGGGTTCCTGCGATGGGATTGGCCCGGTGGGATGCGCCGCCGCAAACGTACGTTGCCTGCGACGAGGCTGCGCGAGGCGAGTGCGTAGGGGACCGATCTTTTGAGCTGCCCATCATGCGGCGCCGACAACCCGGCAACCAATCGTTTCTGCGGAGCCTGCGGCGCACCGCAGGAGCGCCGCTGTCCCGGCTGCCAGCACCTGAATCCTCCGGACCACCGCTTCTGCGGCGGCTGCGGTGCGGGGATGGCACCGCCGGCTGAGTCCCCGCCCACCGTGGGCCGCATTGCCTCGGCACCAAGACACCTCGCTGACAAGATACTGATGGGGAAGTCCGCGCTCGAAGGCGAGCGCAAGCAAGTCACGGTGCTCTTCGCCGACGTGAAGGGCTCGATGGAGCTCGCCGAGCAGCTCGATCCGGAAGAATGGAGCGCGATCATGCAGCGCTTCTTCAAGCTTCTCACCGACGGCGTCGAGCGCTTCGAGGGCTTCGTGGACAAGTTCACGGGCGACGGCATCATGGCACTGTTCGGCGCGCCGATCGCGCATGAAGATCACGCGCAGCGAGCCTGCCTCGCGGCGCTGCATCTGCGCGATCAGATCGCACGCTACGCGACCGAGGTGAAGCGAGAGCACGGCATCGGGTTCTCCACACGCATGGGTCTCAATTCCGGTGAAGTGATCGTCGGCAATATCGGAATGGCCGGCAACGATCTGCGCATGGACTACACGGCGCAGGGGCACACGGTGGGCTTGGCGCAACGCATGGAAAGCCTTGCCGAGCCGAACACCTGTTACGTCAGTGCCGCGACGGCCGCGCTCGTTCGTGGTTTCTTCGCGCTCGCCGATCTTGGCGAGTTCCGCATGAAGGGCGTCGCTCAGCCGATGCGCGTGCATCGGCTCGACGCAGTGGGCGACGCACGTACGCGCTTCGACGTCGCTCGCTCACGGGGCTTGTCGCGCTTCGTCGGCCGCGGCTCCGATCTGCGCACTCTCGAAGACGCGCTGGAACAAACTGCTGCCGGTCACGGTCAAGTGATCGGTGTCGTGGCCGACGCGGGCACGGGCAAGAGCCGCTTGTGCTTCGAGTTCCTCGAACACTGCCGTGAGCGCGGCATGCGAGTCGTCGAAGGCCGCGCCGTCGCGCACGGGCGCAACATTCCGTTTCTGCCGATCCTCGAAGTCTTTCGCTCCTACTTCGGCATCACCGGCGAAGACGACGGCGACGCCTCGCGTGCGAAGATCGCGGATCATCTGCACAACCTCGAGCGCGGCGACGAAGACGCGCTGCCACTGGTCTGCGATTTTCTGGGCGTGAGCGACCCGCACAACCCCGCGCCGCGCATCGACCCTGATCTGCGTCAGCGCCGACTCATCGGCGTCATTCGTGAATTGATCCGCAGCGCGAGCGAAGAACTGCCGACGGTGACGATCGTCGAGGACCTGCACTGGATCGACGCGGCGAGCGACGGTTTTCTCGAGCACATGGTCGATGCCAGCGCGGGCACCCACAGTTTGCTGCTGGTGAACTTCCGTCCCGAGTATCGCGCCGAATGGATGCAGAAGTCCTGGTATCGGCAGATTCCACTGATTCCGTTGGATCGCAACGCTTGCGGAGAGTTACTCACGAGTCTGCTCGGCACCGCCCCGAGCATTGCGACTCTTGCAGCGCCGATCCACGCGCGCACCGGCGGAAATCCCTTCTTCATCGAAGAGGTGACGCAACACCTGATCGAAAGCGGGCACTTGCAAGGCCCCCCTGGCGCGTACGAGCTCGTGACGCCGCTCGATCGAGTGGATGTGCCGAGGAGTGTGAATACGGTACTGGCTGCGCGCATCGATCGCCTGGCCGAGCGCGAGAAGCGGTTGCTCCAAACTGCGTCGGTCATCGGCAAGGACTTCTCGGAGCCGCTACTTGCGGCCGTGGCCGAGCTCACGGGCGATGAGCTGAAGGCGGCGCTGGCGAATCTGGGCCGTGCGGAGTTTCTCCACGAACAGTCGATCTATCCAGTTGCCCAGTACGCGTTCAAGCATCCGCTCACGCAGGAGGTTGCACTGGGCGGCCTGCTCAAAGAGCGCCGTCGCCACGTGCATGCGGCCGTGGCACGCGCCATCGAGATGCAAGATGCCACGCATCTGGATGAACGCTCCGCATTGCTGGCGCATCACTGGGAGGAGGCCGGCGAGGCCTGGCAAGCCGCGTGCTGGCACAAGCGCGCGGCCGAGTGGGCCGGGGTCACGAACGCCGCCGAGGGCGTTCGGCACTGGGAGCACGTGCGTCGCTTGCTGCGGCCGCTGCCGCGTACGAGCGAGACCCGGCGACTCGGCGTCGCTGCGTGTGTGGGGAATCTCAACCTCACGTGGAGACTCGGAACGCCGATCGCCGAAGCTACGGCGATCTTCGAAGAAGGCCGAGAGCTGGCCGAGGAGAGCGGCGACGTGCCCGCGCTGGCGGCGTTGCACGGAACCGATGGGGCAGCGCAAGGTCTCGTCGGCGGCAACATGTTCGGCTACCTGCACCACAGTCGCGAAGCGACGCGACTGGCCGAGCAGACCGAGAACCAGGGGCTACAGCTTGCCGGACGTAGTTTTCTAGCATGGGCCTGCCTGTTCTCCGGCAATCTGGTCGAGGGGCTCGAATGCTGCGCGACGACGCACCAACGCCTGCCGGCAGATCCCGCGCTCGGTAGGGAGTTCGGCGGCTACAGCCCGTTCCTGGGTCTCCTCAATACCGAAGCATGGATGCTGACCCGGCTCGGGCGCCTCGACGACGCAACGGCGGTGGGCGAACGAGCGGAGCAGCTTGCGCGCGTGCACGAGGACATCGAGATCGCGACCTGGCTGCAGCTGCCGCGGATCGAAATAGACGTCATCCACGGCGATTCCGACGGCGCCCGAGAACATGCCCGTCGTGCGCTGGAGACGGGTGCGAAAGCCACGACACCGCAGTCGCTCATTGTGGGACTCATCACGCTCGGGATCGCGCATCGGCTCCATTCCGAGTGGGAGGAATCCGAGGCGGTGCTGAACGACGCAGTGCAGGCGGTACTCGCTGGTGCGAATCGCCAGTTCGAAGGCTGGGTCCGAGCCGAGTTGAGCGAGTCGCTGCTCGGGCGCGGAGAGCTCGACCGGGCGGAAGAGCAAGCACGGACCGCGGCGACAGTCGCCCAGGCGCAGGGCTTGAGATGCGACGAGGCGCGCGCGAATCTCGCGCTTGCACACACCCAGCTCTGCCGTGCCGACGCGGCCGCGCTGGCGCACGCCGAACGTGCGCTGGCCCGTGCCCAGGAGTTGATCGACGAAACCGGCGCCCGAGCACACCAGCCCGAGCTGCACGAATGCCGCGCGCGCCTGGCGGGGCTGCGTGGTGATACGCTCGCCGTCACGAGCGAGATCGAGGAGGCCCGCCGGCTCTACGCCGGGATGGGCGCGACGGCGCAGGTGCAGCGGCTGGCGCAGCGAGCAGGATCGTAGCGACCAATCCCGCAGGCAGTTTCCACGTCGTCGATCACCACCGCGCTCACGCCTCGAGCAACAACCTGGTCCTGTCCACTCATGGGCCAGGGCGGTAGAAACGGAGGCGGCCGCGGATGGCAGCACGCCCGGACCGATCAGGAGACCCGCATGACCCTCCAGCAACGAGCCGACTCTCTTCTCAGTCGCGCCGCCCAAGCCGGCGACGTTCCCGGCGTGGTGGCGATGGCCACCACGCGCGAAGGCACGATCTACGAAGGCGCCTTCGGCCGGCGTGTGCTCGGCCAGACGGCGGCGATGACTGCCGACACCGTGGTGTGGATCGCCTCGATGACCAAGGCCCTCACCTCGGCCGTGGCGATGCAGCT
>SPBQ01000114.1 GCA_004525875.1 Myxococcales bacterium | reverse complement strand
TCGGTGGCAAGTGCTTCACCCCCGACGGCGGCGTGGCGGCCACTACCGGCATGGTGCCGGTCGGCGCTCCGTGCGTGGATCCGTTCTTCGGACCGCACGACGGCGGCTACGACGGGCTCGCGCTCGCGTTCACCGATTTCAACCCGGGCGAGACCTTCAGCTTCTCGTCCGACGTCGATCCGACGAGCATCCAGGGTGGCGCCAACACCGGCGCGGCCGGCGCGGTCTCGGGCCTGGAGCTCAACGGCGCGACCATCATCATCGAGTTCGACGACGGTGCGATCTTCACCGCCCAAACGTTCCAGACGCCACCCGCCAGCGAGGGTGGCTCGCAGAACGTGGTCAAGGCCGGCGGACCGGCCGCCCCCACGATCGAGGTCCTCGGCACGACGCCGCCGGTGACGACCAGCGATCCGACCCAGACCGTCCAGGTCTGCGGCCCGGTAGGCGAGACCGCCAAGCTGCTGATCGTCGAGGCCGAGCTACTGCTCACCGCGGCGCCAGGCTTCGACCTCGATCCGTACGAGGGCAACGAGGCCGCCGTCGTCCAGGAGTTCACCGCCGTGATCGGCCCGAGCGGCTGCGTCGACTTCAACGTGACGCTCACCGATTCGGCCAGTGCCGACGACGGTCTGAACTACATCGTGGCGACGATCCTCGACTCCGACGGCAGCGGTCGCACCGGCCCGACCTCCGACGTGCTCGTCGTCGAGTTCGACCCGACCGCCATCGACAACGACAACGACGGCTTCTCACCGCCCTCGGACTGCAACGACAACGACGACACGGTGTTCCCCGGAGCACCCGAGGTCTGTAACGGCGTCGATGAGAACTGCGACGGAACCGCCGATGACGGCAACCCGGGTGGCGGCGCCAGCTGCGGCGTGAGCGGCGTCGGTGAGTGCGCCCTCGGCACGCTCACCTGCACGGCGGGTGCGGTGATCTGCGTCGGCAACATCGATCCCGCGGTCGAGATCTGTGACGGCCTCGACAACGACTGCGACGGCGTGGCCGACAACGGCAACCCCGGCGGCGGCGCTACCTGCGGCTCGAGCGCCGTCGGCGAGTGCGAGCTCGGCGTCGAAGCCTGCGTGGCCGGCGCGATCGCGTGCGTCGGCAACGTCGAGCCCGCGGCCGAGATCTGCAACGGCCTCGACGACGACTGCGACGGCACCGCCGACGACGGCAACCCCGGAAGCGGCGCGAGCTGCAGCACGGGCGTGCCGGGTGTGTGCGCGGCCGGCACCGAGCAGTGCCAGGGCGGTGGCATCGTCTGCGTTCAGGACACCAGCGCGAGCGCCGAAGTCTGCGACACCCTCGACAACGACTGTGACGGCTCGGTCGACGAGGGTACCGGCGGTGCGGCCTGCGCCACCGGCGACCTCGGCGTGTGCGCCGCGGGCACTCAGGTCTGCAATAGCGGCAACCTGGTGTGCGCGGCCAACAGCGGGCCCAGCCCCGAGAGTTGCAACGGCCTCGACGACGACTGCGACGGCACCGTCGACGAGAACAACCCCGGTGGCGGCACCAGCTGCAGCACCGGACTGCCGGGCGTATGCGCCGACGGCGTGACTGCGTGCCAGGCCGGTCTGCTCCAGTGCGTGGCCGACAGCGGGACGGCCGAGATCTGCGACGGTCTCGACAACGACTGCGACGGTGTGGTCGACAACGGCAACCCCGGTGGCGGCGCCGGCTGCACGTCCACTGAGCCGGGCATCTGCGCAGCGGGCACCCAACAGTGCACGGGCGGCAGCATCGCCTGCGTCTCCGACGTCACGCCTGAGGCCGAGATCTGCGGCTCCGGCGAGGACGAGGACTGCGACGGCACCGTCGACGAGCCCGAGGACTGCGTACTGTGCCTGCCCGAGAACACGATCTCGCTCGCCACTCAGACCAGGCGTAACAAGATCAAGCTGATCACCAGCCCGCTGCGCGACAAGTTCATCGCCAAGGGCACGTTCTTCCAGCCTTCGGCCGGCTTCAGCCAGGCCGACGAGGGCGACGTCGTGATCCGCGTCACCGACGAGCTCGGTGTGTTCTACGAAGCGTTGCTGCCGGCGGGCACGGTCTCCGAGACCAAGCCCGGCAGGAAGTACGAGTACAAGGACAGCTCCAAGCCCTACGAGCTCGACGGTCTGCGTCAGCTCAAGATGAGCCTGAAGAGCGATCTCATCACGACGAAGTACAAGATCAAGGCTCAGGACCTCGATCTGCCCGCGTTCACGGGTACCGCTTCGATGATGACGATCAAGATCGGAGACACGTGCTACGTCGACCCCGTCGACTCCTGCACCAGTGGCGGCAGCAGCGTGAAGTGTCAGTAGGAACGTGATTGCAGGACAGGTGGCGGGCTCGCGACGGGCCCGCCACCTGTCCACTCATGAAGCGCGAGCGTAGATATCCGGGGAAGACCGAAGCCTTCCCCAGGAAAAGGTGATCGATATGTTGCAGTGCAAGTCGTTTTCGTGGCTCGGCGTGGTCTCGCTCTCGGCGGCTCTCGGCCTGATGGCGCCCGTGCACGCGGATGCGCAGACGATCAGCTTCGGCAAGAGCACGCTTACCGGGCCGAGCCTCAGCAACCCGACCACGCTGCAATTCGGGCCGGACGGCCTCCTGTACGTCGGCCAGCAGAACGGTCAGATCAAGGTCTACAGTGTCGTGCGCACCGCGCCGAACGTCTACAGCGCGACGCTGATGGATACGATCACGCAGATCCAGCAGATTCCCAATCACAACGACGACTGCACGAAGTCGAGCCCGACGCCGCCGAGCAACAACCGTCTCGTCACCGGCCTGCTCGTCACCGGCACGCCCACGACACCGGTCCTCTATGTCAGCTCCAGCGACCCGCGTATCGGAGGAGGCGGTGGCGCTACCGATACGAAGCTGGACACCAACTCAGGCGTTGTCACGCGACTGACGTGGAACGGATCGACCTGGGATCAACTCGACGTCGTGCGCGGCCTGCCACGCTCCGAGGAGAACCACGCCAGCAACGGCATGCAGCTCGATACGGTGACGAATACGCTCTACCTCGTCCAGGGCGGCCACACGAATCAGGGTGCACCGTCGAACAACTTCGTCTTCATCCCCGAGTACGCTTTGTCGGCGGCGATCCTCTCGATCGACCTCGCCGCCATCGGCGAGACGACGTACGACATCCCGACGCTCGACGACGAGGACAAGGCGAATCCCGAGACCAACGATCCGTTCTGCGGCAACAACGGTAAGAACCAGGCGATCATCGTTCCCGGCGGGCCCGTCCAGGTGCACTCGCCCGGCTGGCGCAACGCCTACGACATCGTGCTCACGCGGTCGGGCGACATGTACACGGTCGACAACGGACCTAACGGTGGGTGGGGCGCCGTGCCGGAGCTCGAGGGACCGGCCGGCAACTGCACCAACGCCGTCCAGGAACCCGGCAGCACCTTTCAGGACAACCTGCACTACGTGACGGGGCCCGGCTACTACGGCGGCCACCCCAACCCGACGCGCGCCAACACCGCCAACACGTTCAACGCCTCGAACCCGCAATCGCCCGTGCCCTCCGGTAACGCTGTCGAGTGCGACTACCGCCAGCCCGGCGCCGGTGACGGCGCCATGACCACGTTCGGCGCCTCGACCAACGGCCTGGCCGAGTACACCGCAAGCAACTTCGGCGGCCAGATGCAGGGCGATCTCGTCATCGCCAGCTTCAGCAACCAGATCTACCGCACCGCCCTCACCGCACCCGGCGTGGGTCCGACCACCGTCCTGTTCGGCGCGGTGGGCGGCAATCCTCTCGACGTCACGACGCGCGGCGATTCCGACGAGTTCCCGGGCACCATCTGGGTGGCCGCGCACGGCGGCAACTCGATCATCGTCTACGAGCCGGACGACTTCATCGCGTGCACCGGCGCCGACGACGCGGGCCTCGACGAGGACGGCGACTGCTATGACAACGCCGACGAGATCGACGCCGGCAGCGACCCATGCTCGGCCGGTGACCTCCCCGAGGACGCGGACGGCGACTGCGAGTCGAACTTCAACGATCCCGACGACGACAACGACGGCATCCCCGACACCAGCGATCCGTTCGCGATCGACGTGGACAACGGGACGACGACCAACCTGCCGGTCGTATACGAGTGGGAGAACGACGCGCCCAACCCCGGCGGTCTCCTCAACCTCGGCATGACCGGCCTGATGACCAACGGAACGAGCAACTACGAGGATCTGTTCGATCCCACCAACATGACGGTCGTCGGCGCTGCCGGCGTAGTGACGGTCGACCTCGTGCCGGCCGGCGACGCGTTCCAGAGCGGTAACGACCAGGAGTACGCCTTCCAGCTCGGCGTCGACGTCGGAACCGGCAGTGGCGTGTTCACCGTCCACACGCGCGTGCTCGCGCCGTTCGTGGGCTTCCCCGTCCAGAACTTCCAGTCGATGGGTTTGTTCCTGGGCAACGGCGACCAGGACAACTACGTCAAGCTCGTCACCTCGGCCAACGGCGGCGGTGGCGGCGTTCAGTTCGCGATCGAGACCGGCGGCTCCTTCACCAGCGTTGCACAGCCCTCTGTCCCGATGCCGGGTCCGGACCACGTCGATCTGTTCCTCGAGGTCGATCCGGCCGCATCCACCGTAACCGCTTACTACCAGACCACGACCGGCGGCACCCCCGCGACACTCACGCATGTGGGCAGCACGCAGCCGATTCCGAGCGCGTGTATCACCAGCACCAGCTTCGGCCTGGCCGTCGGCATCCTCTCGACATCGACCGGCGGCACCCCGTTCCCGGCCAGCTGGGACTTCTTCGAGGTGACCGGCGGGCCGGCCGGTTGCGTGACGAGCGGCGACTGCGACGATGCCAACGTCTGCACCGACGACGTGTGCTCGGCCGGGCTCTGCGTGCGCACCAGCAACACGGCGTCTTGCGACGACGGCGTGACCTGCACGACTGGCGACGTCTGCGCCGAGGGCGTGTGTGCGGGTACGGACAGCTGCCCGGTAGGCTTCGTGTGCGATATCGGCAGCGATCAGTGCGTGGCTGCCGCCGGCGACCCGGACAACGACGGTCTCGACGGGCCGACCGACCCCTGCCCGCTCGATCCACGCAACCTCTGCTACGGCCCGCTCGCGGTCGACGGGACAACGAGCAACGAGATCCGGCTCAACGCCAACGTCTCGGGCGCCGAGTGCTCGGGTACGAAGGTCGACTGCAACGGGCAGACCTGGCTTGCCGACTTCGGCTTCGGACTGGGCGGCAACGCCTCGACCTGCAACCTCGGCGGTGGCGGCGAGGGCTGCGTGATCAGCGGCATCTCGACGATCTTCGGCTGCGACGACGAGGAGACCGAGGACATGTTCCAGTGCGAGCGCTGGGACCCCGTGGCAGTGCCGGAGATGATATACGACTTCGACGTCGCCAACGGCAACTACGTGGTGAACCTGTTGTTCGCCAACGCCTTCACCGGCACGGCCGCGGCCGGCCAGCGCGTCTTCGACATCGCGATCGAGGGTGCGGTGGTCTACGCCGGCTTCGATCAGGTGGTCGCGGCCGGCGGCAGTGGGATCGCCGTGGTGCGCTCGGCCGTCGTCAGCGTGAGCGACGGCAACGGTCTGCAGATCGAGCTCCTGCACGGCGTCGAGAATCCCGCCATCAAGGCCATCGAGGTGCTGTCCGAGGGATCTCCGGCGGGCTGCGATACCGATGGCGAGTGCAACGACGGCAACCTCTGCACCACCGACACCTGCGTCGGTGCACCGGGCGGCACCTGCTCGAACCTCGCCAACACTCTGCCCTGCGACGACGGCATCCCCTGTACGGTCGGCGACCAGTGCGGCGGCGGCAGCTGCCAGCCCGGCACACCCAACAACTCGGTCTGCAACGATTCCGAGGTCTGCACGGATGACGTCTGCAGCTCGGTAACCGGCTGCACGAACCCGCCGAACACGGCCAGCTGCGACGACGGTGTGGCCTGCACGAGCAGCGACGTCTGCGCGGGCGGAACCTGCGGCGGCACCAGCAACTGCACGGGCGGCCAGATCTGTAACCCCGGGTCGGGACTCTGCGAGACTCCGCCTCCAGTTCTGTACCGCGTCAATGCCGGCGGACCGCTCACCGCAACCGGCGGCGAGCCGCCGCCCGAGTGGGCCGAGGACCAGGCCACGAGCGGCGCTGCCGGTACGGCTCAGAACGGCACACCGTCGCCGTTCGTGGTCAGCCCGGCGAGCCCCAACACCTTCGGCACCGCCAGCGTGATCACGCTCGACGGTACCGTGCCTGCGGCCGCGCCGGCATCCCTATTCCAGACCGAGCGCTGGGATCCAGCGGCCGCGCCGGAGATGCAGTGGTCGTTCCCGGTAGCGGCCGGCGGCGAGTACGAGGTCCGGCTGTACTTCGCCGAGATCTGCACGTGTGCGCAGAACCCGGGTCAGCGCGTCTTCGACGTCTCGATCGAGGGTGCACTCGTGCTCGACGACTGGGACACGGCTGCCCAGGTCGGCTTCGAGACCGGTACGATGCGCAGCTTCCCCGTGACGGATGACGGCGACGGCAATCTCGTCATCGACTTCACTCATGTGACGGAGAATCCGAAGGTCTCGGCGATCGAGATCCTCAGCGCGGCACCCGTCGACAACGACAACGACGGCTCGTTCACGCCGGACGACTGCAACGACAACGACGACACCGTCTTCCCCGGCGCGCCCGAGCTGTGCGACGGCAAGGACAACGATTGCGACGTGGCAGCCGATGAGGACTTCCCGGCTCTCGGCGGGGCCTGCTCGGTCGGGATCGGCGAGTGCGCCGCGGCCGGCACCACGATCTGTTCGCTGGACGGCCTGTCGACCGTTTGCGACGCGACCCCGGGCACGCCGACCACCGAGGTCTGCGACGGTCTCGACAACGACTGCGACGGCGTGGCCGACGAGGGCGGCCCCGGCGGCGGCGGCAGCTGCAACACCGGCCTGCTCGGCGTCTGCGCCGCCGGCACCAACCTGTGCGTGGCCGGCCAGATCCAGTGCGTTGGGAACACCGGCCCGAGCACCGACGTCTGCGACGGCCTCGACAACGACTGCGACGGCGCCGTCGACGAGGGCAACCCGGGCGGCGGCGGCCAGTGCGGCAGCACCGACGTCGGCGAGTGTCAGTTCGGCACGGAGCAGTGTCAGGGCGGTTCGATCGTCTGCACCGGGAACGTCGAGCCGACAGCCGAGATCTGCGACGGGCTCGACAACGACTGCGACGG
>SPBQ01000419.1 GCA_004525875.1 Myxococcales bacterium | reverse complement strand
TAACGCCGACGGCAACGAGGACGACCGCATCGTCCAGCGCCCGTTCGACGCCTGGGCATCCACGGATGGCACGCTGGGCGGGCTCCTGAACTACAACGTCGAGGGCACGGTCGACGCGTTCCTGCGCGAGGAGGGCGCGGACGGCCAGCGCGTGGATCTCGCGGCGACGCTCGACCGCAACATCCTGGCGACACGGCCGCTGCGCTCGAGCGCCTGGCTTCGCGGCCGCTTCACCGGCTACCACAATACCGACCGATCGCTTCGCGACAATACTGGCAATCTTCTCCGTGATCTTTCTCGCTGGGCGGGCAGGGGGGCCTTCGAGGCTGGCCTCGACCTGAGGAGCGGCTTTGCGCGTACCTATCAGCTTCGTGGCCCCGCCCAAGAGAGTGACGATGGGGATCGCGGTTACTCGGCGATGCAGCACACGCTCGAGCCGTTCGGCCGCATGCGCTTCACCGACCGCACGAGTGAGGAGGACCTGCCGCTGTATGACGGCGTCGACCGGATCGACGATCGCACGACGGCTACCTACGGGATCCTATCGCGCTTCCTCTTCCTGCGGCGGGGCGAGGCAGGGCCTTCGGAGCTGGCGCGGGTCTCGCTCGAGCAGACTTATAATCTCAGCGAGCAAGTGCTCGACGACCACTTGTCGGACATCGACGCAACGCTGCAGATGGTGCCCTCGGAGCGTATCTCGTTCAGCGGAATCACCTCTTACAATGTCGGCGCGAACTCGCTGCGCGGCGCCATGGCTGCGGTGACGTGGAACCGATTTACTGTGCCTGGCACCCGCAAGAACGGCTCGAGGATCGACGCGGTGTACCGCTTCGTTCGCGGTAACACGGTCGACTTCGCTCCGCCGACCGTTCCTGATACGCCGCCTGAAGGCTTCGAAGCCCTCGACGGCCTCGAGAACCTCGAGGCGCGGGGCATCATCGGGATCACGGACGTCCTTGCGGCCGGTTTCTACGGTCGTTACGACTTCGTGGGCAGCCGCTTTGTGGAGAAGGGCGGCGGCATCCGCCTCAGCTCGAAGTGCGATTGCTGGAATATCGAGATCGGTGTCGTCGATCGTGTGAGTCCGGACGAGCTTCAGGTACGCGTACAGGTGGAGCTCAAGGGGCTGGCGCAGGTCGGCTCCTCGGCGCTGATGCGGTCTTCGCCCGGCCTCGCGCTGTTCGATCGCGGACTCTACGACGCCCGGAGGTACGGCTGGTGAGGCTTCTCATCCCCCTCGCGCCGTTCGTGACCCACGCGTTCGACGACCGAGACCTGCCGCTGTACGGCGACAACCGTAGGTGGTGGGCGAGCGTGACGAGCAGCGAGTATCGCGACACGCATGATCGGCTGTATGGCCGAGGTGTGGCCGAGGCATGGTCGGCTGAAACTGCCGCAAGCGAGGGAGGTTCTCATGACTGATTCGGTCGGAGGCAAGCGCGAGCCGCGAAGGGTCGACAAGCCGTGGGGGTACGAGCTGATCTGGGCGCAGACGTCTCGGTACGTCGGGAAGCTCCTGCACATCGATGCCGGACAAGCGCTCAGCTACCAGTATCACGAGACCAAAGAGGAGACGATTTTCGTGCTGCACGGCACGCTCACGCTCCACGTGTCGGAGGACGAGGGGCCGCCGCGGATCGTCGAGCTCGGAACCGGGGAGATGTTCCACATCACGCCCGGTCTTCGCCATCGCTTCGAGGCAAAGGCGGAGGTTGAGCTTCTGGAAGCCTCCACGCCGGAGCTCGACGACGTCGTCCGGCTCGAGGATCGCTACGGTCGCACCGGGGCGTGAGGGCGAGGGGCGGTGAGATGTCTCGTGACCGGTGCTTCCGGCTTCGTCGGGCATCATCTGTGCGCGGAGCTCAGAGGGCGAGGGCACTCGCTGGTCTCACTCGGCACCGACGAGGGCTCGGACTGCCGAGTGGACGTCTGTGACCGTGACGGTGTTGTGGCCGCATTGCGAGAGACCCATCCCGCCGCAGTCTACCATCTGGCCGCCGTCGCTTACGTGCCACGAGCCAACGCGGAACCGGAGCTGGCCGACAAGGTGAACCGTGGCGGGACGGCCAACGTCCTCGACGCGGCGGCCGACGTTGGCGCCCGCACGCTGGTCGTCAGCACGGGTGCGGTGTACGGGCGTGTGCCGTCCGCGCGCATGCCGATCACGGAGGACTTCGATCTCGATCCTGCCGACGCGTACGCGCGGTCGAAGGTGGCGGCAGAGCGTGAGTGTATCGATCGGGCGGAGGACCAGGAGATCGTGCGTGTGCGGCCGTTCAATCTGACCGGCCCCGGGCAATCTGGTGAATACGTGTGCAGCGACTTCGCCGCGCGGATTGCCGAGGCCGAGGAGCACGGCCGCGAGGCCCGCTTGTGCGTCGGTGATCTCAGCTCAGAGCGTGACTTCAGCGATGTCCGGGACGCAGTGCGCGGCTACGCCCTCGTTCTCGAGCGCGGCGTCGCCGGAGAGGCGTACAACATTTGTTCGGGTAGGGCCGTGGCGATCTCGCATGTGCTCGAGCTGCTGATTTCGCAGGCTCGTGTGAAGGTCCAGGTCGAGACCGAGAAGGGCCGGATGCGACCGGGCGAGGTCAAGCGATCGTACGGATCCGCGGCAAAGCTCGAGCGGGGCTTTGGCTGGGAGCGGGACTACGCGCTCGAGCGCACGCTCGGCGATCTGCTCGAGGACTGGCGGGCGCGACTCTCGTCGTCGGCGTCCCGCGCGCGATCGTGAATCGTGGCCGACCCGGTCGTGTCGCGGTCATCGGCCTGGACGGCATCAACCGCCGACTGCTGCGCGGCTAGCACGTGAAGCACGTCTCGGTCGACATCCTCACGGGGTTCCTCGGCAGCGGAAAGACGACGCTGCTGCGGCACGTTCTCGGTGGTGCGCTCGCCGGCGAGAAGGTCGCGGTGGTCATGAATGAGTTGGGCGATGTCGGAGTCGACGGGCGCGTCATCACGGGACTCGACTACGTCGAGAGCGTGGTTGAGCTCAACAGCGGCTGCATTTGCTGCACCATCGACGATTACCGCTTCGACCTCGCCGTCCGCGAGCTGCTCGAGGCGGTCGATCCGACGCTCGTGCTGATCGAGTCTACCGGCGTCGCCGACCCCGAACCGATGATCTCGCGCGTGCTGCAGGCCGGCCTCGCGCTCGATGCGGTGATCTGCGTGGTCGACGCCGGTAGACTCGATCAGCACGAGCGTCGGAT
>SPBQ01000410.1 GCA_004525875.1 Myxococcales bacterium | reverse complement strand
GGCCACACCCATCGAGAGAGCAATGGTGTCGACGACGCTCATCGTGACCGCACCTGCGGCGGGCGAGGGTCATGAGGCACGATCCTCGGTCATCGCTTATCCCACGGCCAACGCCGCCTGGCAACTACGGTTTCGCCGCATCCAGCCCGGCCGCCGCGATGAGCTCGCGCGCACGCGCCAGCGCGGCGTCGATGTCCGGGCACACGTTCGCGCGCCGTATCCGATCGACCAGCCCGGCCCGCTCGAGCACCGACAGTGGCTGCCCCGCCGCGCCCGACAGCACCAGGACCGTACCGTCGCGCTCGGTCTTGGCCACGAGGTCCTCGATCGCGCGCAGTGCCGTGGCGTCGATCGTCGGGACATCGCGCAGCCGCAAGACGAGCACGCGCGGCGGTCGATCGATCAGGCCGATCGCGTCCTTGAACTTGCTGGTGGCGCCGAAGAAGAACGCGCCCTGCACCTCGAACACCTCCACCCCGTCGGGCACGTCCTTGAGCTCGATTGCATTCGGGTCCTCCTCGCCGGGCACGGCGGACGAGTCGCGGCGCGTGACGTAGCGGGCCTGGCTGAGCTCGGCCATGCGCCGCATGAACAGCAGCGCGGCCAGAACCATGCCGGCCTGTAGCGCGACCGTGAGGTCGACGAGCACCGTCAGCGCAAACGTCACCGTCATCACCAGGATGTCCGACCGCGGGCTGCGCAGAAGGTGCACGAACACCCGCCACTCGCTCATGTTGTAGGCAACCATCATCAGGATGCCTGCGAGCGCGGCGAGCGGGATCAGGCGCGCCTGGCTCGCGAAGAAGATGACGATGAGAAGCAGCGTCACGGCGTGGACGATGCCGGCAACCGGAGTCCGGCCGCCGCTGCGCACGTTGGTCGCGGTACGCGCGATGGCGCCGGTGGCGGGAATGCCGCCGAACAGCGGCGAGGCGATGTTGGCCACTCCCTGGGCGATGAGCTCGACGTTGGAGCGGTGGCGCGCACCGATCATGCCGTCGGCCACCACGGCCGACAGCAACGACTCGATCGCCGCCAGAAGCGCGATCGCCATGGCCGACGGGACGAGACTGCGCAGCATGCCGAGCTCGAACGCCGGCAGCGCGGGCACCGGCAGCGTGGAGGGCACGTCGCCGAAGCGGTCGCCGATCGTCTCGACGGGCAGGCCGAGCCCGTGGACGACGGTGGTGGCGACCACGAGGGCGACGAGCGGCCCGGGCACGCGCGGGCTCAGCCGCGGCCAGAAAACCAGCAGCGCGATCGTGCCGAGCCCGATCGCCGCGCCGGCGGGATTCCAGCTTCCCAGATGCTCCGCGTACGCCGCCAGCTCGGCCAGGAAATCGGGCGGCGGCGACTGCATCCGCAGGCCGAGCAGGTCGCGCACCTGCGAGACCGCGATGAGCAGCGCGATCCCGGCGGTGAAGCCAACGGTGAGCGGATAGGGGATGTACTTGATGACCGAGCCGAGGCGCGCCACGCCCATCGCGATGAGGATCACCCCGGCCATGAGCGTCGCCACGGCCAGCCCGTCGTAGCCGTGCTCCTGAACGATGCGGTAGACGATGACGACGAACGCGCCGGTGGGCCCGCCGATCTGCACGCGGCTGCCGCCGAGAGCGGAGATCAGGAACCCCGCCACGATGGCCGTATACAGCCCCTGCTCGGGCTTGACGCCCGAGGCGATGCCGAACGCGATCGCCAGCGGAAGCGCGACGACGCCGACGATCACGCCCGCGACGACGTCGCGGCCCAGCTGCTCGAGCGAGTAGCCTTCGCGCAGGGTCGTAACCAGCTTCGGCTCGTAACGCGGCGGCACGGCCGCACGACTATGAGCCCGCCGGATCGATTTTCAATCTCGCCAGGCGCCGCGCGCCGGGCGCGGTGCAACGACGCCGGATTGCCGTAGCCCCCAACAGAGGAGAGCTCGGTGCCCCGACTGCGAGGAGTAGCGGGCACTATGACACGTCCCGTGAACGCTGCTTTGTAAGCGCGACGACCGCCCGCCCCGCCGCGGTATGGACAACTCCGAAAGCGCCCGCCTAAGCTGAACCCCTACTTCACACCGCGTTCGATGCGCCGCAAAGCATCGCGCAGAGAGGATGAAATGATGGATCTTTCGACCCGCGCAGCGGCTCTCCCACTGCTGTGCACCCTGTTCCTCGCGCTCGCCGCCACACCGGCCCAGGCGCAGTTCGACCACCTCAAGTGTTACAAGGCCAAGGACCAGAAGACGTTCAAGAAGGCCCAGGTAGACCTCACGGCATTGCAGACGCAGTTCGGCGTCTCCGAGAGCTGCGAGATCAAGGCGAAGGCGAAGCTGTTCTGCGTGCCCGTGACCAAGACCGTCCTCTCGATCGAGGACGGGCTCGACACGCCGTTTCCCGCCGAGGACCTGGCCTTCGATAGGCTCTGCTACAAGCTCAAGTGCCCGGCCGCACAGATCGGCCCGGAGGAGGTCAGCGATCAGTTCGGCACCCGTCAACTCGATAAGTTCAAGGCCTCGCTGCTGTGCACGCCCGCCGTCAAGGGGCCGGCGCCGACCACGACCAGCACCACGACCACCACGATGCAGGCCTGCATCGACCTGGACCTCGACACCTACGGCGTCGGTTGCACCAGCGGCCCCGACTGCGACGACAGCAACCCGGCGACGAACCCCGGCGCAGTGGAGGTCTGTGACGGGATCGACAACGACTGCAACGGCATCGTCGACGACGGCGTTGCCGGTGTCGGCGGCGCGTGCAGCACGGGCAGCCCGGGCCTGTGCGCCACGGGCACGCTCCAGTGCCAGGCCGGCGCGTTCGTCTGCGTCCAGGACAACGTGCCTTCACTCGAGGTCTGCGACGGCGTCGACAACGATTGCGACGGCATCACCGACGAAGGCAACCCCGGCGGCGGGCAGGCGTGCAACACCGGCCTCCCTGGCATCTGCGCTGCCGGCGTCACGCAGTGCCAGGCCGGCACGCTCGTGTGTGCGCAGAACAACGCGCCTTCATCCGAGGTCTGCGACGGCCTCGACAACGACTGCGACGGCGCGGTGGACAACGGCTTCGATTTCAACGCCGATCCGAGCAACTGCGGCGCGTGCGGCCTCGTCTGCCCGTCGGCGCCAAACTCCAACCCGACATGCTCCGCCGGAGCGTGCCAGCTCGCATGCCTGGCCGGATTCGACGATTGCAACGTCAATGCGTTGGACGGCTGTGAGACTGGTCTCGACAGCGACCCGAGCAACTGCGGAGGCTGCGGGCTCGTAT
>SPBQ01000500.1 GCA_004525875.1 Myxococcales bacterium | reverse complement strand
GTCCATGCCGAGGGCAATCGATCCTAGGAAATGACGGTCGCCGGTGCGTCCGACGTCCATGGGCCGGTCGCGCCCGCCCAGCGCCGTCTGGACGGCGGTGTCGATTGCGCGTGCGCCGCCGTGGCGGGCCGACATCAAACCGAGCGAGCGGGCGACGTTGTTGGCGGTGCCGAGCGGAAATAGCGCGAGCGTCGGCCGCTCGGCGGCCGAGATCTGCATGAGGGCCTGCACCGCCGCGCCGACGGTGCCGTCGCCGCCCGCGGCGATGAGTAGATCGGAGCCCTCTTCGCGTACCAGCGCAGCGATGCGCTCCGGGTCGCGGCCGTCGCCGTGGGTGTGCAGCTCGCGATAGCCGGTCGCACGTCGGGACAGCAGATCGGTCGTCGTCCGCCAGAGCTGCGCGGACGCTCCGGTGCTGGCGCGCGGGTTCACCACGACGGTGACCGTTCGTGCCGATCGGTCCGCAGTCGAGGCCGGGGGTTCAGCCGCCAGTCCGGCGGTGAGGGGCGAGGCGCTCAGCGTGCGTCCTCTCTCACGAAGCGGCGGCGGCGTCGTCGGCTGCGAATCTCGCGGGCCGCGATCCGGAGCACCGTGCGCACATCGAAGTGCGGCCATTCCAGAAGCGCCTCCATGATCGAGATGCTCTTGCGGCCGGGGCGGCGCCAGTCGCTGATCTCGGTCGGCTTGTAGATCTTCGGGCCACGGAACATCGCGGTGCGGTCGAGCACGTCGCCAGTGCGCAGGTACTCGACCGTCACCGGGACACCGATCCGATCCTGGAGCTCGCGCTCGGCACGCAGGTCGCGCGCGGTGCCCGGCCGCTCGGATTCCACGAGCATCGTCAGCCCGCGCTTGCGCACGAGCGTGAAGAATATGCGCGACCCCAGCTTGTTGGTGAACGCATAGCCGGCATCGAGGACGTCGAATGGCATACACTGCCTGCCGTCGATCTCGATGCGCTCGTCGTAGCGACCGAGGACCTCGGCCGTGGGGCGTGAGTCGCCACAGGCACAGGGGCCATCGAGCAGTCGCACGAGGTCTCCGGTGAGGTACCGGACCAGCGGCATGGTCTCGTGTACGAGGCTCGTGACCGTAAGAATGCCGTGTTCGCCGACGGCAACGGGTGTGTAGGTCTTCGGATCCAGAATCTCTGGACGCAGAAGGTCGGTGCACAGGTGGAGCCGACCGTGGGTGCAGCTCACGCCGAGTAGGAGTGTTTCGTTCGATCCGTAGATCTCGACCACACGTGCGTCGGTGTCGGCCTCGATCGCGCGTCGCAGCGCGGGCGGCAGGACGGCGCCGCCCGCGAACACGACTCGCAACGGTGCGAACACGTCGCGTAGCCGTTTGCCCTGCAACAGGGCCAGCTCGCGCAGCAGGATGGGCTCGAGCGGCAGGCTCGAGAGCGCGGTGGCCGAGAGCCGCTCGATGAACCCGAGCGCGCGATCGAACGGAACGTCCCAGCTCAGGTTACCGGCGGCGATGTGGCACGCAACGGCACGGCGCAGCGCCTCCTCGAATACGAAGGAGACCGGCGCGAAGAGCGGAAAGCGGTTGAGCAGCGTCGTCGCCTCGTCGAGCTCGGGAACGCGCTCGTGGACGATGCGGCCCATCCGGCGGATCTCTTCGAGCCCGGCCCACGTGGAGATCGGCTGGCCGGTCGTCCCGCTCGACTCGTGGTAGTGCCAGGCACTCGTCGCGGGCACGGCGAGCATTCCGTAGGGGCTGGCATCGAGCAGGTGCTGCTTGAACGTGAGCGGCAGCGCGGCCAAGTCGGCGATGCGCTCGCAGCGGTGGCCGGCCAGGTGGGCTTCGTAGAAAGGGCTGCGCCGCGCGCGGGCCACGGCGTCGCGCAGCACGGCGTCGGGCGAGGTGTCTCCGCGATGAATCGAGTCGGGCGGTGCGTCGTTCTGGGCTTGGCCTGCCTCGCTCATCGCGGATCCTGCTGCGGGTCGGGCGTCAGCGCCGCCATCACGCTGGGCACGACCATAACAGAGGACAGCAAGCAGAGGGAAAGGCCCAGGCAAGTGAGCATGCCGAGCCCGGCCAGCGCCGGATAGCGCGAGAGAACGAGGAAGCCGAAGCCGGCGATCGTCGTGAGCGAGGTGACGACCAGCGCCCGACCGCAGTGGCGCAACGCGGCCGGCCAGTCGCCACGCTCGCGGCCCGCTTCGAGGATGTAGAGCCCGTCGTCGACGCTGATCCCGAGCACCAACGGAAGCGCGATGACGTTCACCGGCCCGAGCGCGACGCCGGTCGCGGCCATGAACGCGAGCATTGCTTCGAGCACGAGTAGTGCGGGCACGACGACGGCGGCGGCGGCCCGCAGGCTGCCGAGCGTCGCGGTGATCACGATCACATCGGCGATCACCGCCGCGGCGCAGAACCACGCTGCCTCGCGTCGCAGGCCACGGCCGAGGGCCTCCTCGAGCAGTGGCCTGCTCGCGAACGTGTAGGGCATACCGGCGAGCGCGACGTCGAGACGCTCGGCCAGGGCCGAGGCGCTGACGCCGTCGCGGCGTCGCAGATACACGGCCGCCACCGAGTCGTCGTCGATCCGTCGCAGGTGCCGCTCGATCAGCGGAGTCAGCGGGGCCAGCAGCGGTG
>SPBQ01000503.1 GCA_004525875.1 Myxococcales bacterium | reverse complement strand
GTGCCGGCCTTGAACGACATGCCGAACACGCCCACGCGGCCGCGGCCGTGCGAGAGGATGAGATTCGAGCAGGCCTGGGTCTGGAGCCGGTTGCTGGTGAGCGCCGCGTTGAGCACCGGCAGCATGAGGTCCGCGCGGCGGCCGTACTGCACTGCGGCCCGCAGATCCTTCGGCAGGCACGACCCACCGAACGGCATGCCTGGCCGGAGGTACGCCTTCGAGCAGTTGAGCTTCTCGTCCTCGCAGAAGATCCGCATGACCTCCTGCGCGTCGGCGCCCGCGGCGCGGCTGACGGTGGCAACTTCGTTGGCGAACGCGACCTTGAGGCCGTGGTAGCAGTTGGACGCGTACTTCACGATGGAGGCGCTGCGACGGTCGGTCTGGATGAAGGGCGCGTCGAGGAACGCGTAGAGCTTCTGCATGACCTGCGAGGACTGCGCTTCATCGGTGCCGATGAGCGTGTACTGGGGTGCTTCGAAGTCGGCGATCGCGGTGCCCTCGCGCAGGAATTCGGGGTTGATCACGGGGCCGAAGCCCTCACCGAGCTTGCGCTCCGAGTCGCGCTCGAGCCGCGGGATGACCACGTTCTCGATGACGTCGGGGAACACCGTGCTGCGGATCACGACCACCGGGTAGCCCTTGTGCTCGCGAATGCCCTTGCCGATATCCTGGGAGACCCGGGCCAGCGCCGTCGTGTCGACGCCACCGTCGGGCGCGCTCGGCGTGCCGACGCACACGATGATCACTTCGGAGGTTACGAGCGATTTACCGGCATCGTCGGTGGCCTTGAGGCGGCCGGCCAGGTGCACGCGGCGAACCAGCTCCGGCAGTCCCGTCTCGAGAACCGGCGTCTCTCCGCGTCGCAGCATCTCGATTTTATTCGGGTCCTTATCCACGCCGACAACGTGATTGCGCTCGCGCGCGAACAGCGCCGCGGTGACGCAGCCGACGTAGCCCATGCCGAAAACAGTAATGTTCATACCCTCTAGTCTCCTTGGAAGCGGTACTCGGAAAGAGTGTTCAGGGGCGCGCCGCCGCGAGTTCTCCATTCGCGTCGGCGTGCTCGGTCAGTCCCGCGATCTGTTGCAGCTCGGCGAGTCGCGAATTGAACAGCGTCTGGTGCTCGCGACGCAAGATCTGCATCTCGCGGCCCAGCGAAGTTTTTTCGGTCAGCGCGTGCACGATGCCGGCGGCGATCGCATCGGCATCGTTCTGTACATGTACGGTTCCGCGCGAGAACGTCTCACGCAGAAGCTGCCAGTCCGAAGTGACGAGCGGCCTATCCAGCGCCATGGCCTCGTAGCCGCCGCGCTGCATGGTGTGGTCGTGCGTAGTCAGCACGAGGACGACGTCGGCGGCACGCAACAGGCCGGCGTACTCGTCCTCCGAGACGAATCCGGTGTACTCGAGGTTCGCGGGCTTCCCCTCGATCCACTCGCGGCGGGCGTGCCGGACGTCGCCGGTGACGAAGAAGCTGGAGTCGTGCAGCATCCGAGCGGCCTCGAGTGTCTCGCCGACGGGCTCGTCGACCGAGAACGTGTTGACGACGACGACGCGCGCCCCGTCGCAGTCCGCGGGGGCGGTCCCCTCGCGGAATCGGACGGGAACCGTGCCGATCACCACGGTGCGGGCACCCCAGGAGTCCACGAGATCGGCAAGGTGGCCGCCAGTTACGATCACCGCATCGGCGCTCCGGAACACCCAGCGGGTCAGCGGCATGAGCCACGTCCAGCGCGCGTGCTCGAAGATCCCGGTGTGCGCATCCACGACGACGCGAGTGCCGCCGCGAAGGCGTGCCCAGAGCAGCACCGGCAACGCCGCGAAGATCGGCGGCACGGCGACGAGCACCACCTCCGGCTTCTCGCGCACGAGTACGGCCAGTGTTCGTATCGTCTGGAGCACGTACTTCAGCGGGGCCTGCATCGGTCGCTTGAATGACAGGTAGTGGATCAGGTGGGAGCGCCCGCCCAGCGCGTCGGCGATCGTGTCGCTGCGCCGACAGTAGGGGTACCAGGTGATGAAGCTAGAACGCATTCTTGCACTCCGCGAAGGTTCCGTCGGATACGAATCGATCGCGCACACGATTGGCGCTGTCGGCCATCGAGACGACCGCGAGTCGACCGTCGGTGCGGAGGTCGCCGGCCTGGCGGCTCGCGGCTGCCGTGCGGGCGGCGATCTGGACGCGAACTCGGCGAGTGTCGATGAGCTCGACCCACAGCGTTCCCTCGCTGCGGTGGCCGCCCGTGCGCAGCAGCTGGAGCCCGCCGTGGTGATTCTCCTCGACGGCGAGCAGCGTCATGCGCACCGCCGGAAGCGACCCGGCATCGGCCAACCGGACGACGGGCGCCTGACGGCAGCGGCCGTACAGCTCGGAGTAGGGCGCGGTGGAGATCTCCAGCCGCGAATCGTCGTCGACCTGATCGAGGCCGGTGATGTCTCCGAGGAGCAGGTGCTTGCCCGCTCGCGTGATGAGCGTGGTGCTGTCATCGACCGGCGTCACGACCGTGCTCGGCGAGGCGTGGAAGTGGCGATCGAAGGTGTGGACGCCGCGGCCCTCGAGCCAGTCGACGATC
>SPBQ01000504.1 GCA_004525875.1 Myxococcales bacterium | reverse complement strand
GTATCCGGGTGGGCGGCAAGTCGCGCAGTCGCTCGGCGATGAAGGTGGCCGAGGAGCGGCACTTCGAGGACTACCGTACCGACCAGACCCTGGATGTGCGCCAGATCAAGGTCGCGCTCAAGAAGCTGCGCCGCATGACCAGGGTCGGGCGCGAGACCGAGCTCGATATCGATGAAACGATCGATGAGACCTGCCGCAACGCCGGCGAGATCGAGCTGATGTTCCGAGCGCCGCGCCGCAACAACGTGCGTCTGTTGCTGCTGATGGACGTCGGCGGAACGATGGATCCGTACTTCAAGCCGGTGAGCACGCTGCGCACCGCGTTGCACGAGGAGCACGGGCTGCGTGACTTCCGGGCGTATTACTTTCACAACTGCATCTACGACGCCGTGTTCGAGCGCGCGGCGATGCACCGTTCGGCCGCCGTGCCGACCGGTGAGCTGCTGCGCCGTTTCGACGAGCGCTGGAAACTGCTGGTGGTGGGGGACGCGGCCATGCACCCCGCCGAGCTGATGGAGCCGTATGGATGCATCGACCCGCGTCTGGTCTCGGCGACGCCGGGGATCGACTGGATGCACAGACTGCTCGATCATTTCGACCGCGCGGCCTGGCTCAATCCCGACTCTCCCGACCTGTGGAGCCACTCGCATACCGCCCGCATCATCGCGAAGATGTTTCCCATGCATCATCTGAGCGTGGAAGGTGTCGCCGACGCCGTCGCCGCGTTGGTCGGCGCGCGCCGATCGGCTTCCGAGCCCGTTCCTTCCTGAACCGCGGACGACCTGCTAACTAGGCCTGACGGCCCCGAGGCGCGGGTGTCGCGCAGATGACGAAGACGTCGCTTTGGTTGCTCCTCGCCGCGATCGTGATGGCGACGATGCGGACCCCGACTGCGTGCCGGGGTGTGGAGCCCGACGGGAGAACAGAGGAAACGCGGCGCGTGGATGCTGACGTTGTAGCCGAGGAGCGGCGCGGAGACAGAGAGGCGCTCGCAGCCCTGCTCGCTCAGCGCGGGATCCGCGACCAACGCGTGCTCGACGCCATCGGTAAAGTGCCGCGTCACCGTTTCGTCGGCCAAGCCGAGCGCGAGGCCGCATACGAGGACCGGGCGCTTCCCATCGCCGCCCGCCAGACGATCTCCCAGCCCTACATCGTCGCCTACATGACGGAACTGCTCGAGCTTGGTGGCGACGAGCACGTCCTCGAGGTCGGGACGGGCAGTGGCTACCAGGCCGCGGTTCTGGCCGAGGTCGCCGAGCGCGTGTACTCCGTCGAGATCATTGCCGAGCTCTCGAAAGGTGCCGCCGGTGTGCTCGAAGAGGCGGGCTACGAGAACATCGAGCTACGCGTCGGCGACGGCTACGCGGGATGGCCCGAGCTCGCGCCGTTCGACGCGATCATCGTCACGGCGGCGGCATCGCGCGTGCCCGAGCCGCTCATCGACCAGCTCGCGCCGGGTGGCCGACTGGTGCTGCCGCTGGAGAGCCTTGCGGACATGCAGTGGATCTGGATCGTGGAGAAGGACGACGCGGGCGTCGTTACACGGCGAAGAACGATCCCGGTGCGGTTTGTTCAGATGACCGGCGATGTCAACGATCCGCAGCCCTGACCCGCTCGATTATTCCCGTTGATCGTCTAAGTAGGGAGCCGTGAGCGACGTCCCTCTTCTGCAAGACATCATCGTCCTGCTGCTCGCGTCGCTTCCCGTCGTCTTCCTATGCCAGAAGCTGGGCATGCCGGCGCTGGTCGGTTTCCTCATCACGGGCATCGCGATCGGGCCGTCGGCCGGCGGCCTGATCTACTCGCACGACAATGTCGAGGTCCTGGCCGACCTCGGCGTGGCACTGCTGCTGTTCACGATCGGACTGGAGTTCTCGATCGGCCGGCTGGCATCCATGGGGCGCACGATCGTCGGCGCGGGGCTGCTCCAGCTCGGCATCACGACCGCCGTCGTCACGTCGATCGCGGTTTCGAGCGGATACGATCTCGGACAGGCGCTGCTCCTCGGCTACGTCGTCGCGCTGTCGAGCACCGCGGTCGTTCTCAAGGTGCTGTCCGACCGCGCCGAACTCCACGCGCCTCACGGCCAATTCGCACTGAGCGTTCTGCTGTTCCAGGACTTCAGCGTCCTGCCCATGCTGCTGTTTCTACCGGTGCTGCGCGACCCCGGCACCGTCGGCGTGAGCACGATCCTCGAGACGCTTGCAGTCGGCGTCCTCGCCACGGGGGCGATCATCGTCGTGGCGCGCCGGATCCTCCCCGCAATTCTCGAGCAGGTGCTGCGTCTGCGCAGTCAGGAACTGCTCGTGGGCGTCGTGATCATCGTTTGCTTCGGCACGGCGTGGCTTGCGGAGAGTCTCGGCGTCTCGATCGCCATCGGTGCGTTCATCGCGGGGATCCTCGTCTCGGAGTCTGCGTCCAGCCGCCAGGTGGTTGCCGAGATCCTGCCGCTCCGCGACCTGTTCAGCAGCATCTTCTTCGTCTCGGTGGGCATGCTGCTGGATCTCTCCTTTGTCCTTGAGCACGCGTCCGAGGTGCTGGTGCTATTGACCGGGATCATCGCGCTCAAGG
>SPBQ01000055.1 GCA_004525875.1 Myxococcales bacterium | reverse complement strand
GCGACGAGCACGACGCCGCCACCGAGCGTGTGTTCGGTGGTCTCGTCGCGGAGCACGAAACGGTCGCCGGCCATGGCCACCGCTTCCTCGCGCAGGATCAGCTGCGCGTACGCCCGTGATTTCGGTTGTACGGCCGTGACGCCGTCGAGCCATACGATTCGGGCGGGAACGTCGCGCGTGCCCGCATATACGCGCACGCGCGTGTGCGACTTCACGGCACGGCCCGCACACGGCCGGATCTCGACCACGGCGTCGAAGCGCGACGTCGTCGCCGTGAAACCCATCGCGACGATCGTATCGCCACGGATGGCATCGTCACGCTCGAGGCCCGCGAGATTGAGGGCCACGCGCTGCCCGGCGAAGGCTCGGTCGACCGGCGATTCGTGGACCTGGATCTCGCGAACTCTCGCCGTCAATCCGGACGGCAGCACCTGCACGTCCTCGCCGACCGCCACCGACCCGCCCAAGGCGGTCCCGGTCGCCACCAACCCGTGTCCGCGCATCACGAAGGTACGGTCCACGGGCATACGGAAGCGGCCCGCGCTCCCCTGGCGCTCAACGGTCGCCAGCTTCTCAAAGATCGCCGTGCGCAGCTGTTCGACGCCGATGCCCTTCAGGGCCGAGACAGCCACGGTCGGCGCCGCTTCGAACTCCGTCCCGGCCGCAAGGATCCCGATCTCCTCCTCGACGTCCGCCACTCGGGCGGCGTCGACGAGATCGGTCTTGGTGATGACGAAGATCGCCTCGTGCACGCCGAGGAGATGGCAGATCTCGAAGTGCTCCTCTGTCTGCGGCATGACGCCGTCATCGGCAGCCACGATCATCAAAACGAGATCGAATCCCTGCGCGCCGGCCAGCATCTGGCGGATGAAGCGCTCGTGGCCAGGGACGTCCACGATCCCCGCCTTGCCGCCATCGGGCAGCGTGAGCCATGCGAAGCCCAGCTCGATCGAGATCCCGCGTTCCCTCTCTTCGGGCAACCGATCCGTGGAGATGCCGGTGAGGGCACGCACCAACTCCGTCTTGCCGTGGTCGATGTGGCCCGCGGTGCCGACGATCGCGTTCACGGGAAGCTCGGCAACAGCTCGGCTGCGCTCTCGATCGTGCGAAGGTCGAGAAGGAAGCGGTCCTTCTCTATTCGCCCGACGATGGGCGGGCAAGCCCGCCGGAACCTCGCGGCGGCGGCGTCGTCACCGTGCTCTGTCGACGTCACGGCCACCGCCAACGAGTCGATCGGCACGTCCGGTTGTGAACCGCTGCCGGTTTGTGCGTCGACGCGGACAAGGCGGACGTCGTAGCCGTCGCCGAGCAGGTGCAGCAGCTTCGGAACGACTTCCTCGCCGACCCGTTCCAGCTCCGAGATCGGTCGGACCAGCGCACGTAGCGCGGGGATCTTCTTCTCCGGTGCCGGGTCGAAACGGTAAATGCGCAGTGTGGCTTCAAGCGCAGCGAGCGTCATCTTGTCGCAGCGAAGCGCACGCTTCAGCGGGTTGGCGTTCACGGCCGCGATGAGCTCCGACTTACCAGCGATCACGCCGCACTGCGGGCCGCCGAGCAGCTTATCTCCGCTGAATGTTACCAGATCCGCACCGGCGGCGAGGCTGTCGGCGACGACCGGCTCGGCCGGGAGACCCCAACGCGAGAGGTCGACGAGAGCCCCCGCTCCGAGGTCCTCGACCACGGGTAAGCCCTCGTGACGGTCGGCGATCTCGCGCAGTCCACCAAGATCGACACCGGCAGTGAAACCGACGATGCGGTAATTGCTGGTGTGGACCTTGAGCAGCAGCGCGGTCTCCGGTCCGATCGCGTTCTCGTAGTCGGTGGGATGTGTCCGATTGGTCGTGCCGACCTCGCGCAGTGTGCCGCCGCTCTTCTCCATGATGTCCGGGATGCGGAACGAGCCGCCGATCTCTACGAGCTCGCCGCGCGAGACGATCGCCTCGCGCCCTTGTGCGAGTGTGTTCAGAACGAGCAGAACGGCTGCAGCGTTGTTGTTTACTATCGTGGCGGCTTCGGCACCGGTGAGCGCCAGGATGTGCTCCTCGACCAGATCGTCGCGGTCACCTCGCCGGCCGGCACGAACGTCATACTCGAGCGCACAGGGCCGGCAGGCGACGCGCTCGACCTCCGCGGCGGCCGCCGCCGCCAGGGTCGCGCGGCCCAGGTTCGTGTGGATGACTACACCCGTGGCATTGACCACGCTGATGATCCGAGACCGACTCGCCACCTCGAGGAACCGCTCGGCACGCCCGGCGACCGCGTCGGGTGCAAGCTCTTCCTTCTCGGGTTGCGCCGCTTGCGCCGGTCGCCCGGGTTTCCCCGGTTGTCCCGACGACTCCTCGCGCTGGATACGCTGGCGCAGCGCGTCGATGACGTCGCGCACGGCGCCGACCACGGCGTCACGGCCGAACCGTGCCTGGAGCTTCGTCCCCCCCTCGGAGGACAGCACCCGTTCGACGGACGGAATGCGGGGCAGCATGGGCGTGATATCAGCCACGAGAATCGGCAATCGTGCCCCGATACCCGCCTCGGCACAAGGCCATGGGGGACCCCGCCGGGAGCTGAACGTCGCTCGGCGCGCAGATCGACCGTCACTCCGCGACCCGTTCGACCGTCGTCTATCCGACGCTGCTCAACGCTTGCTCCGCGGGCCGTTTGACCGTCGCTCCGCGCCCGTGGGACGATGGTCGACCCATGTCGCGGGAGAGCGCAGAGAACGTCGTCCGGGTGCTGCAGGAGGCCGGCCATGAGGCCGTGCTCGCCGGCGGCTGCGTGCGAGATCGGCTGCTCGGCATCGAGCCGGCCGACCACGACGTGGCCACCTCGGCCGTCCCCGAGCAGATCGAGACCCTCTTCGAGAAGACCGTGCCCGTCGGGCGGCGGTTCGGCGTCATCATCGTGAATGACGGAGACGCACCCGTGGAAGTAGCGACCTTCCGCGCCGATGGCGACTACAAGGCCGGCCGGCGGCCCGAGAGCGTCCGCTTCTGCGGGATCCACGAGGACGCCCGGCGACGCGACTTCACGATCAACGCGATGTTCGAAGATCCGGTCACCGGCGTCATCATCGACCTCGTCGGCGGCCAGGAGGATCTCGCCATCGGCGTTGTGCGGGCTGTCGGTGATCCACGCGCGCGCTTCGGCGAGGACAGGCTACGGATCCTGCGGGCGATCCGCTTCGCGGCGCGTTTCGATTTCCGCATCGATGACGATACCGCCGCGGCGATCCGAGCCGACGCCGATCGGCTGACGGAGGTTTCAGCCGAGCGTGTGGGCGAGGAGATCGCCAAGATACTCACCGATGGACGCGCGCGCCGCGGCTTCGAGCTGCTCGACGAGACCGGCATTCTCGAGGTCGTTCTGCCGGAGATGATGGAGATGAAGGACTGCGAGCAGTCCTTCGATCATCACCCCGAAGGCGACGTATTCGTCCACACCCTCGCCTGTCTCGGACACCTGCCGCCCGACTGTACGCGCACACTCGCGCTCGGCGTTCTACTGCACGACGTTGCGAAACCCCGTTGCGCTGCGCTGCGCGACGGTCGTCATACGTTTCATGGGCATACCCATGTCGGTGCCGAGATGGCCGCGGAGATTTGCCGGCGGCTCCGGTACGGAAACGCGGTAATCAATCGGGTAGTATTTCTTGTCGAGCAGCATCTGCGCCACTGCTCGGCCCCCGACATGAAGGCCTCCACACTCAAGCGTTTCTTGCGCCAGGAGGGGATCGAGGAGCTGCTGGAGCTCACGCGCATCGATGCGCTCGGGTCCAGCGGTGATCTCACGCACTACCGGTACTGCAATGATCGACTCGCCGAGCTGCCCTCGGAGCTGATGCGCCCGCCGCGGTTGCTGACCGGCCGCGACCTGATCGAGCTGGGACTGGCGCCCGGACCGGAGTTCCGGCACCTCCTCGAGCTCGTCGAGGACGCTCAGCTCGAGGGACGCGTCAGCAGCCGCGACGAGGCCGTTGAGCTCGTGCGCCGCGCCTCAGAACGACTCCAGGTAGGAGAGTAGCGTGCGGATGCCGAAGCCCGTGCCGCCCTTGGCGGAGTACGGGTGCGGCTTCTCGGCAAAGCCCGGGCCGGCGATATCGAGATGCGCCCACTTCAGATCTTTGCCGACGAAATGCTGCAGAAACAGCGCCGCCGTGATGGTACCCGCGCTGCCGGCTCCAATGTTCTGGATGTCCGCGTTCCAGGAGCGGATGTGGTCTTCGTACTCCTCGAACAACGGTAGCTGCCAGAAGTTCTCACCGGTGCTCTTGCCGTGCTCGATGACGGCGTCGACCAGCTCCTGATCGTTGCCCATCACGCCCGCAATGCGATCGCCCAGAGCGACGATGCACGCGCCCGTCAGAGTGGCCAGATCGATGATGCAGTCGGGCCTGTCCTCGGAGGCCACACACAGCGCATCGGCGAGCACCAGCCTTCCCTCCGCGGCCGTGTTGACGACCTCCGCCGTCGTTCCGTTGCGGTACGTGATGATGTCGCCGGGCTTCTGCGCGCGGCCGCCGGTCATGTTCTCGGCGGTCGCGATGTAACCGCGGACCTCGACGTCGGGCGCGAGCGCCGCCACCGCCTTCATCACCGCCAGCACCGCCGCTGCGCCGGCCATGTCCTGCTTCATCCATTCCATGAACTTGGAAGGCTTCAGCGACAGGCCGCCGGAGTCGAACGTGATGCCCTTGCCCACGATCGCGATCTTCCGCTTCGATCGGCGGGCGGGCTTGTAGATCATGCGGATGAAGGCCCCCGGCTCATCGCTGCCGGCCGACACGGCCAGGATGCCGTTCATGTTCTCGCGCTTGAGGCGCTCTCCTTGCCAGACCTCACACTTCAGCGTCGTACCGCGGGCGATGCTCTTCGCCGTCCTCGCCAGGAACGACGGCGTCTTGACCTTCGACATCTCGTTGACGAGGTCGCGAGCGAAGCACACGGCGTCGGTCACCGTCTTCGTGTGCTCGACGTCGGCCTTCGCCGCGGCCGGGTCGTCGAGCCGGGAGCCGGCGATGTTGAGCGTTTTCGGCCCTTCGTAACGATCCTCGCTCGTGGCCTGGTACTTGTCGAAGCGGTATGTGGAGAGGAGAAAGCCCTCGAGCAGCGGGGTGACGCACTGGAGCGCGTCCTTTCGAGCGCCGACGCAAAGGGTCACCACCCCGGCCTTGACGCCTGCTGCAGCCTGCTGAGCCGTCGAAGCCGACCGCCGCAGTGATTCGGCGTCGGCACGATCGCCGACGCCGACGACGAGCACGTCGCCTGTCGACGTCTGGACCGAGAGGCTGGCGCTCTTCTTCGCCTTGAACGAAACGGCCTTCGCGCGGGCTGAGACGGCCTTGCGGACCTCGGCGGAGAGCTCGGAGACTGCCGCTCCCGGGTCGCCGTCGTCACCGACGGGCACAAGGTACAGGTCGCTCTTGATCGATTCAGGCTTCTTGTCGGTGACGTTGATCCTCATGAGGCCTCCAGTGCCGTTCCTCGGCGTACTCTCCCGAGGGATCCAAGTTAATCGTTAGCGTCGGAAAATGTCACTCTTTCCGCCTCGCGCACACGTTTGCGGGTCGAGCCGCCGACCGATAATAGGAGCCGCTGTCTACGATGTTCGTCACCACCGCCGCCGACCCGTCCCGGGCCAGACTCGTGGAGAAGCGCCGCGAGCACGTCTTCCTGCTCCTGTCCGGCCTCTTCCTCGGAACCCTGGCGATGCTCAACCTCCTGGGCGTCACAAGATTTCTCGACCTTTCGTTCAGGCTTCCACTGATCGGCGTCGAGGTACCGATGCTGATCGCAGTAGGGGTGCTTCCCTACCCCGTCACATTCCTCTGCACGGACTTTCTATCCGAGTTCTACGGTCACCGACGCGCGAACGCCGTGGTGTTCGTCGGGCTGCTCATCAACCTGTGGGTGATTTTTTTCCTCTGGCTCGGCGGCGTCTTGCCGGGCGTCGCCGACGAGGCGAACGGCGAGGTGTTCTTCGCCGTTCGTAGGCTGGCGTTCGGGACGATTGCGGCGTCGATGATCGCCTACCTCGCCGCGCAGTTCGTCGACGTGTGGTTGTTTCACTTCTGGAAGCGATTCACCGCGGGGCGACACCTGTGGCTACGCAACAACGGGTCGACGATGGTGAGCCAGATCGTCGACACCACCGCCGTTATCCTCATCACACATTACTGGGCGAACGCTCTGCCCATCGACACGGCCCGAGCGCTGGCACCACAACTCGCCGTGTACATCGGCTCGGGCTACGTCTTCAAGGTCGTGATCGCGGCGCTCGATACCATACCGTTCTACGCGGGCGTCGCATGGCTGAGCGAGTATCTCGAGATCGATCCACTTCACATCGATTCCGCATCGTGACGCCGGCGCGACCCGCGCTTGCTAGTCCCGCGGCTCTTCGTCTTCGGGGCGCAGGGTCGCGCTCCAAAAGGTGCCTTTCCCCCAGTACCAGACGCCGACGCCCGCCAACGCGTAGATCGCAACGCCCTCGAGGAGGCCGACACCACCCGCCCAGAGGAAGAGCGCGAGAACGGCGAGTGTGGCGATGATCGCAACCACCTGCTCGACGCGTTTCTCGCGCCGCCGGGCGCGGGCCACGTGTCGCGTGACCAGCTCCCCGCAGCTCGGGCACCGACCGCCGGTCTTGCAGATAAGCGGCTTCTCGCAGCGCGGGCAGTCGATGGGCGTGACGTACGGCACAAAAAAAACGGCGGCCCGAAGGCCGCCGTTTCTTATAACGATTTCACCGCGTTGTCTGCAGGTGGGCCTCAGAGGTCGGGGGCCAGCACCTCGAACTGGAGCGGGGGGACCGCGACCATCTCGGCGATGTCCGACGATTCGGCGAAGTCGCCGTGTATCGGTCGTCCCATGACCGAGTGCACGAGTCTGCCCCGACGGCGGGCACGCTCGCGATCTCGCCAGTCGAGCAGCCCGGTCCGGAGATAGTCCGGATTCATGCCGAGCAGCTCGCAGATGTTGTTGAATGAAAACGGTCCCTCGTCCTCTTCCAGGCAAATCCACACCTCGGCATCCACGTAAAGCTGTCGCCGCTTGCTGTCACGCGCATGGATGTGTTTCTGAAAGCACTCCACCGCGTCCTGCAGGATTGCGACGATCAGTCTGTGCTCGCCGCAGCGGTACTTCTTACGCTTCAGAGCCGCGAAGTACTGGATGGGTAAGAGAATGTCGGGTTCGAAGATCTCGTTCAGGCGTTCTTCCGCCTGATTCCGATCGTTGTCGAAGTCGGCCATCGCCGCACCCCCTCCGCCACGAGAACGACCCGGGCGTCGCTCTCTTCCACACCACCACCCAACTCGGGTGCTCGGTACGCAGCCCCTGCTGCGCTACCGTTCGACCACTACCACTAGAGAAGAAGATCGGGCTTTTCGCCACGCCGAAGCGAAGCGCGCACTCCCCCATCTACTTCAGGATGCACAGGATGCCATACCGATGGGGGGCCGCGCAATCCTGTCGAGCACACAATCTCAACAACATCGACAGGATAGGGAATAGTACTTGAGTAGAAAACCTTCAGACGACGAAGGATTCGCCGCAACCACAAGTCTTCGTGACGTTCGGGTTGTCAAGCTGAAAACCCACGTTCTGAAGCCCGTCCTCGTAGTTGACGGACGTGCCGTTGAGATAGAGATAGCTCTTGCGATCGATATAGAGGCGAGCGCCGTCCTGCTCGAAGATCTTGTCGCCCTTGCGCTCGGTGTCGAGATCGATCCGGTACTGAAGCCCCGAGCATCCTCCGCCCACCACGCGGACACGAAGTCCATCGACCTCCCGCTCGTCCTGTCTGACGGCTTCGTGAATCTGCTGGGCCGCTCTCTCGCTGATCTCGATCATCCTTTTCGCCCCTGTCCGTTTCCGGCAACGTCCGTGCCCGCCGGCTGTCTGGTACGCGCAGCGGTTGGCGCTGTCATGGAGCCTGTCGTCCTCTCGCCCCGGGCTGCGTACGCCGGCGAGAGCGTACGCAGCTTGCGGACCTCCGCCACAACGCGATCGGCCACGAAATCGATCTCGTCCGGTGTGTTGAAGCGTCCTATCCCGAAGCGCACCGACCCGTGGGCGAGCGAATCGCCGACCCCGATGGCACGCAGCACGTAGGAGGGTTCGAGCGAGGCCGAGGTGCACGCCGAACCCGATGAGAGCGCGATGTCATCCAGACCCATCAGCAGAGCATCGCCCTCGATGAACGCGAAGCTGACGTTCAGATTGCCGGGCAACCGCTGGCCGAGATCTCCGTTGATCGTCACGTCGTCGAGTTCGTCGACGATGCGCGCCCGCAGGCGCTCGCGCAGCGCGAGAACACGCCCGGCCTCCGCATCCATCTCCCCCGAGGCGATCTCGCACGCCATGCCGAGCCCCACGATGCCGGGGACGTTGAGCGTCCCCGATCGCAGACCCCGCTCGTGACCGCCCCCGTCGATCAGGGCCGTGAGACGCACCCGCGACCCGCGCGCTCTGACGAAGAGGGCGCCGACGCCCTTCGGTCCGTACATCTTGTGGCCCGAGAGCGACAGCAGGTCGATGTTCATCCCATCGACATCGATCGGCAGCTTGCCCACCGACTGCGCAGCATCGCAATGGAACAGCACGCCTGCTTCGCGGCAGATGCGACCAATCTCGGCCAGCGGCTGGACGATACCGATCTCGTTGTTAGCGTGCATGACCGAGACGAGCACGGTGCGATCGGTGATCGCGGCGGTCAGTTCGTCGAGGTCGACCCGCCCGTCACGTCGTGGTCGAAGATACGTCACACGGGCATCTCCACGGCGCTCGAGCGAACGGCAAGAATCGAGCACGGCCTTGTGCTCGGTCTGCACGGTGACGATGTGATCGCCACGGTCGCGGTAGAAGCCGGCCACGCCCTTGATCGCGAGATTGTCCGACTCGGTGGCACCGCTCGTGAAGACGAGTTCCTTCGGGCGCGCCCCGATCAGTGCCGCGATGCGCGAACGCGAGAGCTCGACGGCTTCCTCGGCCTCCCAGCCGAACGCGTGCGTGCGACTGGCGGCATTGCCGTAGACGTCGGTGAGATAGGGCATCATCACAGCCAGGACACGCGGGTCGAGTCGCGTGGTCGCCTGGTTGTCGAGGTAGACCCGCGGCACGCTCGTGGATGTGACTGATCTTACGGGCTTTTAGGGTAATCCTGACACTTTTGTATAGTTTTTATACGCAGCCGGCACGGAGATTTCAAGGCGTTCGTGGGTCTCGCCGCGAGCCTCAGGCCGCCGCCCGCGCCAGCGCGCCGGCCAGGAACCGGCCCGTGATCGAGCGCTCGCAGCGCGCGACCTCCTCCGGCGTTCCCGCCACCACAAGATCCCCGCCCGCCTCGCCGCCCTCGGGACCGAGATCGATGACGTGATCGGCCGTCTTGATGACATCCATGTGGTGCTCGATGATCACGACCGTAT
>SPBQ01000184.1 GCA_004525875.1 Myxococcales bacterium | reverse complement strand
GGGCTTCACCGATTCGAGCGGGTCCGAGGACTACAACCAGCAACTCTCCGAACGCCGCGCGCAGGGCGTGCGCGAACACCTCGAGGCCGCCGGCATCGACGGCTCGCGCACCGAGGTCGTCGGCATGGGCGAGTCGCAGCCGGTCGCAACCAACGATACGGCGGCGGGGCGCGCCGAGAACCGGCGTGTCGAGATCAAGGTCCTGCGCTACTGAACGATCGCGAGGCTTGCGGCGGGGCCATCGACACGCGGCTACAGTTCCGCACCGATCTCGCGGCGCACGAGCGAATCGGCCAGCCCGGGGCCGAGGTCAGGGCGAGCCGTCGTCGGCTGGCGCTACCCCCCACATCAAGCGGGCGAACGTTCGCCCCTGCTCGCCGGCAGCGAGCGTGGCCTGCTCGGCCAGGCTCTTCGCGTCGACGCCCTCGGCCTGCAGCGCGCGGGCATTCTCCAGCGCGCGCTCGACTCGATTCTCCAGCGACCCATAGCTTCCCCATCCAACCGATGACTCGCCGTTGATCACGAAGCCAGGCGTACCGGATAGTCCGATCTCCTCTGCCAGGCCGGTCTCGTACTCGACCTGGGCTTTGATCTCGGGGTCGTTCATGTCGCGCTGGAATCTGTCCAGGTCGAGCGCGAGCTGCTGGGCGTAGGCCAGCAGATCGGGCTCGGATAGCGCTCTCTGATTGGCGAAGAGCAGGTCGTGGTAGGCCCAGAACTTACCCTGACGCGCGGCCGCCAGCGCTGCCGCCGCGGCCGCGGCGGCAGCGCTGTGGCTGGCGAGGGCATTGTTCTTGAAGATGACCTGTACATCAGCGTGGTCGCGCACCACCTGCTTGACCGGTTCGACCGTGCGCGAGCAAACCGGGCACTGAAAGTCTGTGAAGACGTACACCTTCACCGCCGCGTCGTCTGGTCCGGACGCGGGCGAGACGCCGGGCTTGCCCGCGATACCGGGGACAGGAGGCCCGGGCGTCACGGAGGCCGACGCCAAGGGCTCCGTGTAGCCCGGGTTCTTCTCGAGCTCCAAGGGGTCGAGCCGTTCTCTCGTGACGGGCGCGGCAACGCCCTCGCCAGCAGCATGGGCAAGCGAGCTCTGCGTGCCGATCGCGCTCACGGCGAAGATCGCGAGTGTGATACAGCGTAAGACTGGCTTTTTCTTCATGCCGCCCCGTCTCCTTCTCTCATGTAACCTCCCAGGGGCTACGATCGTGGCCTGTTTCTGGAGCTTGCGACCGACGCTAGCGTCGCCACCGCGCAGAGACCCTAACGAAAGGATGGTGCGGTCGCGAACGCGGGGACGACCCGACGGGTGAGTGTACGGATTGTGTCGTTGCGTCGCACAAGACGCGCTACCGCGTTACGAGCTGTTGATCCTACGATTGCGCCCGTGTCGCGCGAGGCCATGCACCAACGCCGTCTAGGTTGACAACACCCCTGGTGACGGTGCCAGGACCAGCGGCCGCTGTGGCCGCGCGCCTACGGAGGCCACGTCGTCGAGGAGAAGAAGTCTCCGGTCGAGTAGTGCAGGAACGTGCCGCCGCCCGCGTCAGAGACATGGCAGCTCATGAACATCGTAACGTCCACCGGCACCGGAGAGCTGCAGATCGGTGCGTCGAGGACCAGCGCGTAGCCGCTCGGGCTGAACTTGCACACCGTCGTGGGCACGCCCGAGCGGGTGCAGACGTCGTCGGGCGGCGCGGCGACGCCGATCTGCAGACGGAAGTGATCTGCGAGCGTCGTCTCGGGATACGGCGCACCCGCGTCGCAGTCGGTTCCCGGCGACGGGCAGCTTCCCGCGCAAGGCGGCGGCGGTCCCGTGAACAGGGTCGACTCGTCGATCGGCGTTGCGAAGTCGATGATCAGCCGCTTGAGCTCACTGGCTGACCCACCGAACGACGGTGTCCCGCCGACCATGGCGAAGCCAGACGGCGTGCAGGCACCCGGACCGGTCACAGCGCCCGTGAAACCGCCACCGCCGGCAACGCTCGCGTCGCAGACCGGCGCCGCCGAGCCACCACAAGAGTCGCGGCAGTCCGTGACGTCCATCAGTCCGCTGTCCATGCAATCGAAGAAACACATCGCCACCGCCCCGGTCAGGCCGATGCCGTCGAGGAACGCATCACACTGACAGCCTACGGCCGGACAGAACGACGAACCGCAGTCCATCGCCGTGAAGCAGCCGAGCCCCCAGTCCGGGCCCGGTGGCAGCGTGGTCGTCGACGTGCTGCTCGTGGTCGTGGAGCTCGTTGTGGTCGTCGTTGGGAGAGTGGCGCAGCTCAGATCGGCGGCGCCGTTGTCGAAGAGGTCACAGTCACGGCCGAGATTATCCATCGCATCGAGCGTGAGGCAGACGCGGCACTCGACCGCAGCGTCGACGCAGTCGGCGAAGACGCCGGCGCCGATGCAGTCACCCGGAAACGCGACGTCGAGGTCGACCCCGCCGCATTTGCTGGTCACCGTCGTGGCGAGCTTCGCAATCGCCTTGTCGACCTTCGCATCCGCGGCAACGGTGTCGAAGCAGTCCTCGAGCGTCGCGGGGCTCGTGATCGAGCCGTCGTTAAGACCCGTCTTCTTACACTTCAGGAACGTCTTGATCTTGGTGGCGGCGATTTTCGCGAATGTCTTCGAGACGGCGGCTTGACAACCCGCGCCCGTCTTGTCGGCCGCCGCCTCGATGATGGCGGCAGTGAGATCGGAGCCGAACACGTCCTCGACGAGCGCGACCTCCTGGCCGCCAGCGGCGGTATTGATCTGACTCACCGCAGCGCGCCCGAACGACGGTGTCTCGGCGCACTTCTTGGTATCCGCCGCAGTCGTCTTGCCCTTCGCCTTGGAGACCTTCAGTTTGGTGTCGGCCGTCAAGCAAGCCCCCGCGTCCGCCTCCTTGCCCTTGCCGGCGTTCTTGACGCAGGCGGCGTTCTCCTTGCCCTGCGTCTGCGCGACCTTCGCGCCCGACTTGTTGAGCGCGTTGATGCAGCCCTGCTGCCGCTTGGTCTGCATCTGCGCGTGGACCGGGAGCCCGACGAGCGCGATGATGGTCGCCGTCACTGCGACGGTGGCGAATGTGTGCCGCATGTTCCTCCCCCTTTGCTGGGACGCCGCGTGGCTGAGTTGGTCTCGGCGCCAGCCCGCGGCGCGGTCGGGTATCTCTACGGGTAGCTCTAGCCAGCCGATGCTTACCAAATCGCGCTGGCCGTTGTCGACCCGTGTCGTGAGAAAAACCCCCATCCGGGCGGGCGAACCACTCACGTTCCAGGGACCAGCTAGCCGCTGCCCCGTAGTGCTAACCGCCACCGAGCGGCAGACCTACGGGCTTCCGGGGGGGAACCTCAGCATGCACTTCGTCCGCGAAGTTCCTCTCAGCGCAGCTCGAACCCCTCGTAGTCGGCGGCGACGACCTGGTCGCACTTCTCGACGTATAGAGGAAAGCTCAAGTACGGCATGAATACCCGCGGCTTTCCCGGGGAGTTGGCGCCGAGGTACCAGGAGTTGCAGCTCGAGAAGAGCGTGAAGCCGGCGAGCTCGTTGACCTGATGAACCCAGTCCTCCTCGGCGCTGGTAGTCGCCTCGATCCGTGTGAGGCCGCGCTGTCGCATGTGATCGATGCACTCGGCGATCCAGTCGACGTGCTGTTCGATCGCCGCGACCATGTTGGTCAGAACCGAGGGACTCCCGGGGCCGGCGATCACGAAGAAGTTGGGAAAGCCCGCGGATCCGAGGCCGAGATAGGTCTTGGGGCCCTCGGCCCACTTCTCCTTCAAGGCAAGGCCCCGACGTCCGCGGATGTCGACGCGCGCTAGCGACCCGGTCATCGCATCGAAGCCTGTGGCCAGGACCACGAGATCGAGTGCGTGCTCGACGTCGCCGACCTTCAGGCCGGTGGCCGTGAATTCCTCGATAGGCTCACGGGAGATGTCGACCAGGTGAACGTTGTCGTGATTGAAGGTCTCGAAGTAGTCGGTGCCGGCGCAGAGGCGCTTGCAGCCCAGGACCTGCGACGGAGAGAGCAGCGCGGCAGTCTCCGGGTCGCGAACCAGGCCGCGGATCTTCTCGCGCACGAACTCGGCGGCGCTTTCGTTGACCTCCGGGTCGAGCATCAAATCGACGTAGGCGCCCATGAAGTACAGCCCACCGCGGTGCCAGTACTCCTCGAATCGCTGACGGCGCTGGTCGGCGTCGGCCTCTGAGCCCGCATCCTCTGCGGTAGGGTGGTCGGCTCCGAAGCCGAGAGGAGTCCCGCGGCCGGCGGCGCGGAACTCGCGGTAGCGCGACTTCACGTCGCGCTGATGGTCGGGGTCGAGCGGAGCGTTGTGAGCCGGCACCGCGTAGGTCGCAGTGCGCTGGAAGACGAACAGCTCCTCGGCCTGCTCGGCGATGATCGGAATGGCCTGCACGCCTGAGGATCCCGTGCCGATCACGCCGACCCGCTTGCCCCGAAAGTCGACGTCTTCGTGCGGCCAGCGCCCGGTGTGGAGGACGCGGCCGCGAAAGTTTTCCATGCCCGCGATCTCGGGCAGCTGAGCGGAGGAGAGGCACCCTGTCGCCATGATGAAGAAGGGGGCGGTCGTCAGGCCGCGATCGGTCTCGACGCGCCAGAGCGTTCGAGCGTCGTCGAACGATGCCGATAGCACGCGGGTGTCGAGCTGCACGTCGCGGAGCAGGCCGAAGCGCTCGGCGACGTGCTCGATGTAGCGGAGAATCTCGGGCTGGGCGGCGTAGCGCTCGCTCCATTCCCATTCCTGCTCGAGCCCGTCGGAGAACTGGTAGGAGTAGTCCATGCTCTCCACGTCGCAGCGGGCGCCGGGATAGCGGTTGAAGTACCACGTGCCACCGACACCGCTGCCGGCCTCGAACACACGGACCCGAAGTCCCAGCCCGCGAAGGCGGTGCAGCATGTAGAGGCCGGCGAATCCGGCGCCGACGACGATGGCGTCGAAGCGCTCGCCATCGTCTCGCGTCGTCCCCTTGCTTTCCATGTAGACTCCCCGGCCGTGCAACCGTAGTTGGTGGCCGGTCGGAATTCGTATAGCGTCGCCTTTGAATCTCTGCAGAAAACACCGGCAGGACGCAAGGAGTCCGCGGAGCAAGGGAGACACGGATGCCAATCAGCGATTTCGGTTCGCACGACCCCGAATTCTCGGCCGATCAGGTCGCCCAGTGCGCGAGAATCGTCAATGCTCTGCGCGAGATCGGCACGAAGGTCGTACGTTTGAGCGGATCGGTCGAGGAGCTCGCCGCGGCCGCCGATCGGGTCGAGGCGCTTTCCGCATCGCTCGACGCGGTGACGCAGAGTCGGGCGATGGAGACTTTCCGCTTCCAGTTCGACCTGAACGATCCGAACACGATCATGCCGTTCAATCCTGCCACCGGCGCCTTCAATCCGGTGGCCCCGAATCTCGACATGAAGGTAGAGGGCGAGAGGTTGGTCACCGAGCTC
>SPBQ01000486.1 GCA_004525875.1 Myxococcales bacterium | reverse complement strand
GTCGTTGTCGAGAGCGTCACAGAGCTCGGAAACCGGGCTGTTGTTCGCCACACACTGCAACGAGCCGCCGATGCACTGCTCTGTACCGGCAGCACATTCTCCGAGCAGGCCTGTCGCGCAGCCGCCGCCCGACTCGGGATTGCCGTCATCGACGACCGTGTCGCAGTCGTTGTCCTTGCCGTCGCAGAGCTCAGGCGCCCCCGGAAAGACCGTGTCATCGGTGTCGTCGCAGTCGGCCGGAATCGGGAACCCGTCGCCGTCGACATCATCGATCGCGACGACCACGTCGACCCAGTAGTTGCTACCGTTGAACGTCGAGGTCGGGAACGTGCTCACGGCGCTGTACGCGTACACGCCATTGGGACCGTCGACGCCGTTCTGAAGCACGTGCAGCGGCGGCGCATCCACCCCCTGCGTCAGCAGGAAGCCCGAGTCGAACGCGTAGCGACCCACGGCGGTGTAGTAGGACGCGACGTATGTCGTCCCTGCGCTGATCGGCACGGCGACCGCCAGTGCCTGCTCCTGCCAGCCTGAGGCCGTCTCGCCCGTGAACGTGACGGTGGCGAGCAACGCGCCACCCGTCGTCCACAGATTACCGATATGGGTGCCGACGTTGAGGGCGCCCTTGTAGAAGCGCAGGGCGGTGACGAAGCCGTCGGAGTCGGCACGGAACTTCACGCCGACCTCGATCGCCTGCGTGTCCGTGCTCGATTCCTCTCCCGGCACGACGAGGTCGTTCCAGATGCTGCACGGACACGTCTGCGGATCGACGTCGACCGTGACGCTGGCGGGCGTGCTCTCGATGTTGCCGAGATCGTCGACCGCCCGCGCCATCAGGGTCGTCGGCCCCACGGCCGATGGGAACCAGATATAGCTCCAGCTCTCCAGCCCGTCGGCCGCATCCCAGCTGAGGCCTCCATCGACGGACACCTCGACGCCGCCGACCACGCCGGCAGCGTCGCTCGCGGTCCCCACGATGACCAGCGCCTCGCCGACCTCGACCGGTGAGCTCGGCGTCGGGAACGTGATCGTCGAGACCGGTCCGGTGGTGTCGTTGGACGGAACGGCCGGAACGAGTCCGGCCTGCAGTGTCGTCGGCAGCACCCCCATGTCGGCCAGGAAGTTCACGGTAGCCTGCTGCATGCTCGTATCCGGTGCGGCGCTACCGCGGTCGTGGTTGCCGTCGAGGCCCCACGACCACTGCACGGTACCCGCGCCGAAGACCAGTGCCCCGCTGGCGTGCCGGTACAGCGAGAGCTTGTGCGTGCGCCCGCCGAGTGTCGTTCTCGACATCGCGACGCGACCGGCCGGGTAGAACTCCTCGAACTGCTCGAAATCCCACTCGTAGCCGGGCGTGCCCCCGCCCAGCGTTGCCGTCTGCCCCGTCGTGAGAGCGGCCACTGGGGAGTTGCGCCAGAATCTCAACGGCGCGAATTCGGCCGGCACCTGAATCGACGAGGTGCTACCCACCCAGCTGATCTGGACCGACAGCGAGTTCTCCGGTTCGCAGCCATCGGCCGGCGGCGTGAAAGCGCAACCGTCGCGCCACAGGCCGGTCCAGACATTGGGCAGCGGATCGCACTTCCCGCCGCAGTTGTTCTCGCCGAGCGTGCCCTCCTTGTACGTGACCATCGTTCGGTACGGGGTGCTGGCGCCGTCGACGCTATCCTCCCAGCGGATCTTCCAGTAGATCTCGTTGCCGCTGAGGAACGCCAGATGCACACCCGCGTCGCGCGCTGCCGTCACGTTGTCGCGCTGGGCGCGCGACCAGTACTCGTCATGTCCGATCGAGAGGTAGGCGGAGTGCTCCAAGAGCTCGGCGCCGATGCGGTCGCTGTCGACGTCGGTGAAGTAGCTGACCTCGTAGCCGTTGCGCTCGAGCCAGCGCACCATCGGATACTCGGCGTTGAAGACCCAGTCTTCGGGCGTCCCCGAGCGCGTACCGAACGGCCGGTTGTAGCTCACCTTGTCGGCCTTGCCGCCAGGGCCGCCGTAGGTGCTGTTACCCGAGGCCGACCCCGTCTCGTTCCACCGATTGTAGGCCTGCCACGTGCTGTCCTGGGTCTGGAAGATGATCTCGGAGCCGCCGTCGTCGTCGCGCACGATGAACACCACGTGGCTGGCACGGCCGTCCGCGGGATCCTCGCGTACGAGCTTGGCGAAGTAGATGCCCGACGTGGCGCCGGCGGGCACGGCCCATGACGCCGAGACGCCCCAGTTACCGCAGTCGAGCAGCTTGGTCACGGCGTCGAACAGGCAGGCCGGCTGGACTTGCGGCAGCGCGACCGACGGCTGGACGGTAGCAACCAGGCGTGCACCGTCGCCGCCGTAGTAGCCCATGCGGTAGATGTCGAGGCGGTAGTCGGTGGCGTCGGTCTTCACCTTGAAGTCGACGGTCTGACCTTGGTCGACGCTGATGTCGGTGGAGAAGCCCTGGATGCTAAAGTCGCCGGTGCCGCTGATCTGCCACTGGCTCGGCGGGCTGCCGGGCAGACAGTTCTCCGCCTCGATCGCGTTGGCCGGCACGACACACGAGGCGTGCGAGGTCTCGGGCGCCACGCACAGCGCAACGACCACCACCGCGATCGCACTACTCGTGAGACGCTTCATCGCTCGCTCCTCCGGCCACGGCTGATGCCGTGGCCGGCCTTCGTCGTCGGGCCGGTACCAGGGTGCCGGTACCGGCCAATCATCACGCCCCTACGGGGCTTTGGCCTTGTACTGGTC
>SPBQ01000225.1 GCA_004525875.1 Myxococcales bacterium | reverse complement strand
TCCGCAATCGCCTCGACGATCTCAGCCTTCTCGTCGGCGGTCAGTGAGCGTTCGAACGATCGCATGAGGTGCTGGAGGACGCTGAAGTGTCCGTGATGGGTGACCGGCCGGGCGAGGGCTGTCATGAAGTGCTGCTGGTACTTCTCGGCCAGCCCGGCGCGGCCGCCGTCGGCTGCGGCCGCGGCCATGCGGCTGAGCTGGCGCTGTGCCTTCGGAGAATGGGCCATCAGCAGGGATGTCTCGTCGGCCTGGAAGCGCTGCAGCGACCGCACCGACCAGCGGCCGGCGAACAGGCGCCGCAGGCGATCGTATGCGAAGATCTTCTCGACGAAGCTCTCGCGCAGACGCGCATCGCCGAGGCGGCCTTCCTCCTCGACCGGGAGCGATGGCAGCCGTTCCATCACCGCGGTGGCGAACAGGCCGCTGGTCGAGCGCGCCGGTGTGCCGACTGGCGTGTAGGTGCGAACGCGTTCCGTGCCGCAACTCGGTGACCCGCTCTTGAAGACGTAGCCGCGAACGTCGAGTCTCGCGATCTCTCTCGCGCGCGCAGCGGCGTATCGCTTCATCGCGCGGGTGTGATCGGTGCCACTGTGCGGGGCGAGCATACGGATCTCGTCGCCGTCGCGGACCAGCCTCAAGGTCTCGCGGGGAATCCCCATTCCGAGCTCCACCTCGGGGCAGATCGGCACGAGGTGGAAGTAGCGGGCCAGAACCTCGGTCACGTAGCGGTGGCGCTTGTGGCCGCCGTCGTAGCGCACCCTCTCGCCGAGCAGGCACATCGAGACTCCCACACGGATCCCATCGTCGCTCTCACCGGCCCGGCCGGTGCGCGCTTGCTCGCTCACTCTCGTCATCGGGACGCAGCGCACCGATGCTAGCGGCAAACCGAGGCCGAGGCACGGCCCGGCCGGAGGCCGGGCCGCGGTACGGTGGCGAGCATGCCCGAGGCCGCCACCAGACGGACTGGCTTGGCTGCGGCCGCGGGGCTGCTACCATGCCGCGCCGTGCGGCAGGTGGTGGCCTGCAGCGGATGATCGATCGTGACGAAGACCTTCAACGATACGCTCGACGCGCGCTCGCGTCAGGACTTCGGCGGCGGAGAGGAAATGTGACGTTGGACCTGCAGGCGCTTCAGGTCAGCTTTGCGGCCGCGGTTCTCGGACTCCCCGAGCCGGTCATTCGATCGGCGCTGCGCTGGATTCCCGCTCGTACGAAGCGGACCGGTGTCGATCCGCGTACCGAGTTGCTGCTGCGAGCGATGGAGCTCTCTGGAAGGCCGCCCTCGAACGAGCTGCCGCTGGCCGAGGCGCGGCGCGAGTTCATCGTGACGGCGGGGGCGATGGGCGGAACGCAGCGGCCACTGGCGAGCGTCATGTCGCGCTCGATCCCGGGGCCCGGTGGCACGATTCCCGTCCGCGTCTATCTGCCGACCTTGCCGGCGGGCCGCGAGCTGCCGGCGATTGTCTACTATCACGGCGGCGGCTGGGTGATCGGCAACCTGGACACGCACGATCGGCTCTGCCGGGTGCTGGCCGCCGAGACGGGCTGCGTGGTGATCGCCGTCGACTACCGGCTCTCTCCCGAGCATCGCTTCCCGGCCGCCAGCGACGACGCGCTCGCGGCGTTTCGCCGGGTGACCGAGCGTGGACCCGAGCTCCACGCAGATCCCTCGCGGGTGGCCGTGGCCGGTGACAGTGCCGGCGGAAATCTCGCCGCTGTGACCGCCTTGCGCGCGCTCGCTGACGGCGGCCCGACACCGTGCTTCCAGCTGCTGATCTATCCGGTGACCGATCTTCGTTGTGAATCGGCGTCCTATGATGCCTGCGCCGACGGCTATCTTCTCACGCGCGACATGATGCTGTGGTTCCGCTCCCACTATCTGGGCGACCCGGCGCTCGACGAGGAGGCCGCGCGGCGGAGCCAGCATCCGAATGCATCGCCTCTGCTCGCCGAAGATCTGACCGGGCTACCTCAGGCTCTCGTGCTGACGGCCGAGTTCGATCCCCTGCGGGAGGAGGGCAGGGCCTATGCCGAGCGTCTGCGCGAGGCCGGCGTCGCGGTCTCGTATCGCTGCCACGCGGGGCTCGTCCATGGCTTCGCGACCCTGGGCGGCAGCATACCGGCGGCGCGACAGGCCATCAGCGAAGCCTGCACGGCAGTGAGGCTGGCCGTTGCCAGGCCCTGACCGCGTGCACGGCCCCGAGCTGCGCATCATCGCGTTCCGCGAGCCGCCCGGAGTCGCACCTTCGCTGCCCGTGAGCGTGTCCGAACCGGCGTCGGCCGCCGAGCAGGCTTGCATCGCTGACCGCGCCATGGCGCTGCGTCGCGGCGTGTTCGTGGACGAGCAAGGGGTCGACGCGAGGATCGAGTTCGACGGCCTCGACGCTGAGGCGCTGCACCTGGCTGCGGTGGGAGAGGGCGAAGTCCTCGGCGTCCTGCGGCTGCTGTTCGAGGGCGACCGTGTTCGTCTCGGACGCATGGCCGTGCGCGGCGATCGGCGATCCACGGGTGTCGGCGAGAGGCTCGCTCATGCCGCGATCGACTGCGCGCGGCGGTGCGGTGCCAGCGAAATCTACCTCCATGCGCAGAAGCACGCGGTGAGCTTCTACGCCGGAGTCGGCTTCGAGTCGGTCGGCCCCGAATTCCTAGAGGCGGGGATTGCCCACGTGCCGATGCGGCGGATGCTCGCAGTGACCGGCGACCCCGCCTGAGCCGAGCTCGGCGGGGTCGCTGGACCCGTTTTCTCAGGCCTAGCGTACTTCCCATCGACACCTAACATTTCTTGAATCTATCTGCCGTAGCTCATAGACGAAGCGTCCTCGGCCTACTTCTCTAGGGAGCCGATCCTGCGCTGTACCGAGCTGCGAAAGGAGAACGCACTTGACCGCAACCAGAACCTCGGATTGCTCTCAGCTCACAGGCCCCGGACGGCTCTTGCGCTGCCTCGCGGTCTGCCTGTTTTCACTCGTGTTCGCCGGGCCCACCGTCGGGCCGGCGTGGAGCCAGCCATCACTCGAGGAGCGCGTGCGCCAGCTCGAGGATCTCGTCCGCCAGCAAGGGGAGCTCCTCGAGAAGCAGCAAGAGCACATCGACGCACAGAACCGTCGCATCGAGCATCAGGAAGAGCAGATCCAAATGGAAGCCGAGGCCGCCCACAGCAAGGGCGCGCCGATCGGTGCGGTGGTGCCGGTCGGCGAGACGACGGCGGGGCCGGTCCTGGCGACCGGTGCACCGAAGGTGGACGACGGCAAGCGCGTTGACGTCAGCCTCGGCTATGGGGGCGTTCAGTTCAAGTCGCGCGACGGCAAGTTCAAGTTCGGCGTCGGTGGCCGTCTCCAGGCCGACTGGGCCGCATACGCTGAAGATGTCTCACCGATGGGCGGCGGCGCGGAGATCCGCAGGGCCCGGCTCAAGGGCTTCGGTACGATGTGGAACGTCTGGGACTACAAGCTCGAGCTCAACTTCTCGACCGATGCGGAGGCGGAAATCACCGATGCCTGGATCCAGTACACGGGGTTCAAGCCGGCGAGGATCATCGTGGGTCACCAGAAAGTGCCGTTCAGTCTGCAGTCGACAACGAGCTCAAACTGGCAGGTGTTTCAGGAACGTGCGTTGCCCGACGCGTTCATCGATAGCGAAGAGACAGGTCGGCGCCGGCTAGGTCTCGCGCTTGCCGCCAACGGAGATCTCTGGACGGCACACACCGGTGTGTACGGCGAGGGGATCGACGACTCCGGTCCGATCAACCAGGACTGGGGCGTTGCTGGCCGCTTCGTAGTGCACCCGATTGCCGAGAAGACGCGCGTGCTGGCTGCCGGTGGCTCGGTCTACTATCGCGATTTCAATGGTGGAAACGACCTGCGGTTCCGCGCTCGCCCCGAGTCTCACATAGCGGCGACGCGGCTGGTCGACACGGGTGATCTGATCGGCGAGGACAATCTGCTTCTGTACAATGCGGAGGCCACCGGAGTGTACGGGCCGTTCCACGCCCAGTTCGAGTACACGGGCACGAACGTCAATCGCGACGGGCTATCCAACCCGGGGTTCGGTGGGTTCTACGTACAGACGGGCTACTTCCTGACCGGGGAATCCCGCAACTACGACCCCAAGACCGCCAGCTACAAGCGACCCATGCCGAAAGGGATCGTCGGCGACGGCGGCTGGGGCGCCTGGGAGATTGCGGCTCGTTACAGCTACCTGGACCTGCAGGACAGTGGCGTGCTGGGCGGCAAGGAGTGGGACGTCACGTTCGGGATCAACTGGTGGGCGACACCGAGTGTCGCGTTCCGCTTCAACTACGTCTACGCGGACGCCAATCCCAACAGCACCGAGACGCTCGGAGGCGTCGACGAGCAGGTCAACGTTTTCCAGGGACGAGCCCAGATCGTCTTCTGAGTCTCGGGCGTGGCGGGCGGCTCTTGCGCTGCAGCGGCCGGTCAGCCCGTCTTCCGGCTCGATTCGTTCTCGAGAGGCATCAGGCCGTCGAGCGCCGAACCCTCGGCGCTCGACGGCAGCTCCTCGACATCGCGTAGCTTGCGCTCGATCGTCCGCGACTTGCTCGCTGCGCGATCGACGACGTTGGCGGCTTCCTGAAGCTTCTTCTGCACGCGCTCGATCATCTCGCCGAATCTGCCGACCTCACCCTTCACCGCGCCGAGCAGGCGCCAGACCTCGCTCGAGCGCTGCTCGATAGCCAGCGTGCGGAAGCCCATCTGCAGGCTGTTGAGGAGCGCGCCGAGCGTCGTCGGCCCGGCAACGACCACGCGGTACTCGCGTTGCCAGATCGCGTAGGGGTAGGGCTCGTTGTAGGCCGCCTCATGGTTGGCGATGTCGGCCGTCTGCGGGCCGTACTCGATGAAGAACATCGGCTTGTCGCGGTAGCGCGCCTTCTCGTCGTAGAACTGGTTGAGC
>SPBQ01000216.1 GCA_004525875.1 Myxococcales bacterium | reverse complement strand
GACTATCTCTCGTCGCTACGCTGTGTGATGGGCGAGGCTGGAGACGACCTCGACTGCACCTGCGGCGCCAACTGCAACTGTAACGGAGGACTGGACGCCGGCGACCCGATCTGCACCATTCTCCGCATCGTGAGGATGCTGCCGTCGGACCCGTGCGACACGCTCGGCGGCGCGAGCGCGTCGATCCGGCTGGAGGACGGGGCGCATCTGAAGCTCGGTCGCCCGCACGGCCCCGGCGAGCGGCAGCGGCACGCGTTGTGGATCCGCGGCTGGGCGGTCGATGCGGTGGCATCGGTACGCTTGATCGCAACCCTGGACGGTGGAGCGCTGGGTCGCGTGCGACTCAGTCGTCGTCTGCGCAAGCGGGGCTTCGCGCTGCAGCGCGGCGACCTTCAAGATGGGACGACATTGCTCGTAGCGCCGCCGCTCGAGATCCCGCCACCGGCTATGGGACGCGGGCGCATGATCATGCTGCGCATGTCGCGACAGGCCGAACTGGTCGTTACGCAGACCGATATGGGCTCTACCGGCGGGCTGTCGATCCGCGTCGACTGATGAATCGGGTGGCCGGCCCTACGATCGAGCGTTGAGCGAAAGCTCGGATCGAGGACGCGCGTTTATACGCCGGTCGGTCACGACCGTCGGCATCCCGCTCTCCCTCTGGTCTGCCGGTGGGCTTCGGTGCTGGACGCGGAGCGTGGTCCCGAAGTGTGAGTGGCCGGTTCTGGCCCTTGCGTATGCCCCCCGAGTCTCTGCGGAGCCGAGCGCGTTCGCCGCCGCGAGCTTAGCGGGCGGGGATCATCTTGCGGATGGTTCCGTCGAGTGAGACGACGTAGAGCTCGCCGCGCGCGTCCTCTCCGAACGCACTGATGCGGCGGATCCCACCGAACGCGCTCGTGACGTCGGCCTGCAGGATCGGCGTGCCTGCGAAGACCTCGAACGTTCGCACGAAGGCCGTGCAGAAGTCGGCGTAGAAGTAGGCGCCGTGCAGCGAAGGCAGGGCACAGCCGCGGTAGGTGAATCCGCCGGTCACCGAGCAACCCTCGGCATGCGGATACTCGACGATTGGCGCGGTGAAGCCCGGGTCCGGATCGGGACAATCCTCGCCGGGGTTTGGCTCGTGACACCTCGTGCCCTCGAAGATGTCCCAGCCGTAGTTCTCGCCGCCCGCCGAGGATGCCGGCTGGAAATCGATCTCCTCGATCTGGCCCTGGCCGACGTCGCCGATGTAGAGATCACCCGTCGCGCGATCGAAGCGGAAGCGCCACGGATTGCGCACACCCTTGGCCCAGACCAGGCCCGGCGGGGCGCCTGTGGCCGCCGCCGGGTTAGCGGCAGGCACCGAATAGTAGGGGGGCACGTCCACATCGACGTCCAGCCGCAGTATCTTGCCGAGCAGGCTGGCGTCGTCCTGGGCGGTCTCGAGCGGGTCCCCTCCCCCGCCCCCGTCGCCGGTTCCAACGTACAGGAGGCCGTCGGGGCCGAATGCAATCTGGCCGCCGTTGTGATTGGCCGCGGGCTGATCGATGACCAGCAGGACGCGCGCACTGCTGGGATCGGCCACGTCGGGATCGTCGGTCGTCTGGTAGCGCGCGATCACCGTCGCGCCGTCGCCCGCCCGCGTATAGTTCACGAAGAAACGTCCGTTCGCGGCGTGGTCCGGGTGGAAGGCCAGGCCCAGCAGGCCGCGTTCGCTCGCGGTCTCCGGGCCGGCTACCAGCGATTCGATATCCAGGAACACGGTTGGCAGAACGACGCCGTCTTCGAGGATGCGTACGCGCCCGCGTTGCTCGACGACGAAGAGGCGGCGCGTGTCGAGCGCTACAGCGGTCAGCTGTACGGGGCTCGACAGGCCGGTGGCGACGATCTCGGATGTAACGACCGGGGCGGTGGCGACCGTCACGCCGGCGCAGAGTCCTGCCGCCGACTCGATCGTGCAATCGGGCGAGCAGCCGTCGCCGGCGGACCGATTACCGTCATCGCAATCCTCGTTCGCTGCATCGATCACACCGTTGCCGCAGGAGGCCGCCCAGGAATCGACCGGGAGCGCATCGATGAGTCGCAGGATCGTGCAGATCGCATCGCTCGCCTCGAGGGGGGTGCCGCTACAATTGCAGTCGGCGGCGCAGTCGCAGTCGGCGCCGGCCGCGGACAGGCCGACGGTGCAAAGGAGGACGCAGATCGGGTCCCCCGCGTCGAGGCTGCCGGTCTGGTTACAGTCGCCGGGCATGCACTGCGCCGAGCTGACGGCGGGCGCGCACAGACCGAGGAGTATCGTGAAGCCGATCGAGCGAATGGCAGCGGAGGACATCGAGAGCGTAGCTTATGAACTTGCGGACCGGATTTGCGAATCGCGCCATGCACCAGGCGGGCCGCTGTAAGCCAGTGTGACGGTCGACTGCTGCGGCCATCTGGGGGTCGTGGGTGCTATGACCGACGCGCCGCCGTGTGGTTATGCGCAGGGTGCGCGTGGCTACGCGCGACGCCGCGCTCGCGAGTGTCGCGCGGTCACGGCAGGCATGGGTCGGGATTCAGCGCTCCGATCACCCGCAGTGTCGTACAGATCGGGTCGCCTGCATCGCCGGCACCGTTGCAGTTGCAGTCCCCTCCCCCGGCGCAGTCGGCAAAGCTGGGAGGGAGCCCGATGACACAGAGAATCGAGCAGATCATGTCTCCGGCGTCGAACGAGCCGTTCGCGTTACAGTCACCGGGCATTGCCGGACTACAGCTCGCCGCGGTCGTGCACTCCCCGTTGCAGCAGATACCGCTTTCGCACGCTGCACCATCAAGGCCGCAGACCGGGACCGTGCACGCGAGCTCGCCGGCGGCCGCGTTGCCGGTGGTACAGATACGCCGGCCATAGATCCCGCCGAGCGAACCGTCCTGGGCGGTGCTTTCCCAGACGACGGCGAAGACACCCGAGGAGATCGCGTCGATCGCGATCTCCTCCTGCGCCCCCGCCGTGAACGCGTTGACGGCGAACTCGGAGCCGATGGCATTACCCGAGGCGTCGTAGCGCTTGGCGAACACGCCCAGACCGCTGCCGTCCTGTGCCGTGCTCTCCCAGGCAACGAGGTAGGCGCCGGAGGCGTCGACGGCGACGATCGGGTCGTCCTGGTTCGACGCGGTTTGGTCGTTCACCTGGCGTTCGGTACCCAGCGCGAGACCGGCCGCGTCGTACCGACGCGCGAATACACCGTTGGCGTCACCGTCTTGTCCCTGGCTCTCCCACACGACGAGGAAGCTACCGTCGTCGGCCATGGCGACGTCGGCCGTGTCCTGGTTGGAGGTTGTGTATTCGTTGACGATGAACTCGGTTCCCACCTTCGTGCCGGAGGCGCTGAAACGCTGACCGATCACCGCGCTGTCCGCGCCGTCGCGCCCGCCCTCGTGCCATACGACGGCGAAGCTGCCGTTGTCGCTCGCGCTGACGGCCGGGGCGAACTGGTTGCCCGGAGAGGAGACGTTCACCTGGAACTCGGTGCCGAGCGCAAGCCCCGACGGATCGAGTCGCTGGCCGAAGATCGAGATCGTCGGGCCATCCTGGCCGGCGCTCTTCCACACGACGATGAAGTTGCCGCTGCCGTCGACGGCCACGTCGGGATCGTCCTGCCCGAACGTCGTGTACGTGTTGATCTGGAACTCCGCTCCGAGCGGCGCTCCCGCGGCGCTGTAGCGGCGGCCGAACACGCCGTTGACGTTTCCGTCCTGTCCGAAGCTCTCCCACACCACGAGCGAGTTACCGCCGCTATCCGAGGCCACGGCCGGTTCGCCCTGGCTCTGACGTGTGGTCTCGTTGATCAGCAGCTCGAGGCCGCCGAGTGCGTCGCCGTCGACGATGAGCTGGCCAGCGATCGAAGGTGCGAGTGGGAGCGTGGTCACGGTGCTCGTGCTGCTCGCGCTCACCGGGAGAGTCGCAACCGTGACGCTCCTCGCCGTGTTCTCGTTCTGCCAGACGACGATGTAGTCGCCGGGACCGGCGCCGGCGACGGCGGGCAGTATCTGATCGCCCTCGGTGACCGTGTTCACGCGGAACTCCGGACTCGCGAACAGGCCCGAGGGCGGGGCCTGTGCCTCCGACCGACCCGCCTGCGCTGCGAGCAGGAACGACACGGCTGCGAGCACGACTCGTGCGCGAGTGTTCAAGAGTGTCGCAGTCATGGGCTAAACAACACACACAAAAACTGCCGATGCCGGCACTTCTTGCTGAGACACAAGTAAGCATAACAACTGGGAATACCTACTACGATCGCCTCAAAGTTCGCCATGGTCCCCATTCGCTCTGAGGGGAGTAATCCCCCGTTGTCAACAAAAGCCCCAGTTGGGGAGTGGCCAACCGGGGGGGAGCGATGCTCATGCGAATGGCGCGGGAGCGGCCGCCGCTAACGCGATTCCTCGGTCGTCGAGGTCGTCGACGATGTCGGCGCGAGCATCGCCGGTGCCATGATGGTCTGCGTGTCGCCGCAGGTCAGTGTCGTGGCGCCTACCGCGCTGATCAGCAGTTCCATGGCATCGTTGACTGTGACGTCACCGCTGATGTCGACGTCGCAAACGCTTCGTGGGCATGGATCAGCCAGCCCAACGCTGTGGCGCAGCACCACGAGTGAATCGGTCGATGTGAGCTTGCCCTCGAGCGTCGCGTCGCCGCAAGGGATGAGCAGCACCGGTTGCACGCAGACGACACTGGCGGTGGCGCCGCAGCCGCCGCAGATCGGCAACGGCAACGGCGTCGAGTCGTCGCCGAGCGAGATGCCGGTGGGCTCGAGAGTATGCACACCGACCTCGTTGCAGCGAACCTGTGCGACGACGGCACCGCCGTCGCAGTAGGCGTTGCCAATGGGCGCGGCCATGCTGAACATCGGCGGGTTTCCGAGGCTCGAGGTCTGCGAGCCCGCCGTGCACGCACCGAACGACAGCGCGTCCACGGTAAGTCCCGTCGAGGCGTCGATTGTGCCGGCGATCGACGCGATCGGATCCAGGCCCGACTCGACCTCG
>SPBQ01000304.1 GCA_004525875.1 Myxococcales bacterium | reverse complement strand
TGGGCATCCAGGGCTCGAAGATCACGAAGCTCGACGACTGAGAGGAGCGCGCGAACATCATGCCGACCAAAACAGAAAGCACCGCAACCTCGACGATACGTGTGCTCGCAGCCGCCCTGACGCTCGTCCTGTACGCCGCGACCGTGCAGGCCGGGCCGGCCGATGGCGGGCAAGCTGACGAGACGACAGCGCAGGTCCTGCTCGATGCTATTCGCTCGAACCGCAAGGCCCTGATCGCCGTGAACCTGGGACTGAGCGACGACGAGGCGGCAAAGTTCTGGCCGCTCTACGACCGCTACCAGAAAGAGATCTACGCGGTCGGAGATCGTCTGATAGCGGTGATCCAGCAGTACACGGCCGGTTATCGTGAGATGTCGAACGACACCGCCATGAAGCTGGTCGACGAGTATCTCGCTGTAGAGGCCGACAGGATCGCGATTCGACGCAGGTACGTCCCGGAGTTCGCCGCGATCCTTCCGGGGCGCACGGTCGCGCGTCTGTACCAGCTCGAGAACAAGATGGACGCCGTGATTCGTTACGATCTAGCCGCCTCGATTCCGGTCATGGACGAGGCGAAGCACTGAGCGCGGCCTGGGTCGCGGCGGCAGCCGCCCAGAGGGGGCGTCGAGCCGTTACCCGTTAGTGCTCCTGGTCCGTCTGCGTACGAAGACGCGACTACGCGAGAAGCTGGCGACTTGCCGCGACAGCCGCATAGAGGAAGGCGCTGGCGCGCTGCGACTGCTCAGCACTCGGTCCGGTCGCGATCAGATCCGAGCCCGTGAGGACCGCCGCCGTGAAGCCCTCTGTGTGCCAGCGAGCTCCAGCGGGGAGAGCCGGCAGGGCTCCAGCGTCCGGGTACGGCCACGGAGACACGTACCAATACGGCTCCGCGTACGACCCGTCGCCCGGTGACAACCCGACGCCTATCGTGCGCTTCGCTATTCCGTCGGCCCCGACCTCTTCAGCGATGAGCGTCGCTAGATCGAAATGATGCGGCCAGCAACGCAGGTCCGAAGCGTTCGGCTCCACCCGCGTGATACAACTGCCGATCGTTCGCGCCGCGTTCGCGTACCAGCGCGAAAGCGCTTCGCAGGCTGGTACGCTGACGGGCACGAACGCCGCTCCTTGCGAAAGCGCGTGGCTCGGCAAGTCGTAAGGAGGAAGCTCCAGGCCTCCCTCGGGCAACGCCACGCCTTCCTCTCGCAGCGCCTGCTCCAGTGCACCGCGAGCATCGAGAAGCGTTGAGCCCGCGAGCTTGATCGTTGCAACGATCCGATCCTCACGCAGGACCAGCAGCGATGGGTCAGCGAGTTTGAGTGCGGCCTGCACCGGAATCTGGACGAGAGGCCGCCCGATCAGTGCCTGGTGCTCAGGCGACCAACCAAAGTTCGGATGACTGTCGTCTGCTGCCGGCGGCAGCAGCGTGGCGCCCAGGGCAGCAACGAGCTGGGCCGAATAGTGGAGCTGGATGCGTGCCTCGACGAGCTCGTCGTCGGGAACGGCGGAAATCGTGAGCCATCGATCATTCGCACTCATGCGTGGACTCCTCCGTAGGCGACGCCGGTTAGATGATGAACATCGCGCTTCCAGGTCGTCAGATCGTCTTGTGAGAATTTGCTCAGGTGATCGTGGCCGCAGGCGCGCGCCATGACGCACATGAGTTCGGTCGCACTCTGCAAGAAGCGCGTGAGGCGCCGTGCCGCCAGGTCCACCGGCAGCCGGGCACGCAGGTGCGGCTTCTGCGTCGCGATGCCGACCGGACAATTGTTTGTGTGACAGGCCCGCATTCCCAAGCAGCCGATCGCCTGAATGGCCGAGTTGGCTACGGCGATGCCGTCGGCGCCCAGCGCCAGCGCCTTGACGAAATCAGACGGCGTGCGCAGCCCACCGGTGACTATGAGCGTGACGCCGGTCGCACCACAGCTATCGAGATGCCTTCGCGCCCTCGCCAATGCGGGTAAGGTCGGGACGCTGATGTTGTCGCGGAAGATTCGCGGCGCAGCACCCGTTCCCCCGCCTCGTCCATCAAGAATGATGTAGTCGGCTCCCGCCTCGAGCGCGGCATCGATGTCGCGCTCGACATGCTGGGCGGAAAGCTTGAAGCCGATCGGAATCCCCCCGGTCACCTCGCGCACTTCTGCAGCAAACCGTGTGAAGTCATCGATGCAATCCCAATCCGGAAAGCGCGCCGGCGATATGGCCGGAGTTCCTTCAGGCAGACCACGCACGGCCGCGATCTTGCCGGTGACCTTGTGGCCGGGAAGATGCCCGCCGGTCCCGGTTTTCGCACCCTGTCCGCACTTGAAGTGGAAGGCCTGTACGCGCGGGAGCAGGTCCATCGAAAACCCGAAGCGAGCAGACGCCAGCTCATAGAAATAGCGCGTGTTGGCGCTCTGTTCGTCGGGAAGCATACCACCCTCACCGGAACAGATTCCGGTCCCTGCTGCTTCGGCCCCGTTGGACAGGGCGACCTTCGCCTCTTCCGACAAGGCCCCGAAGCTCATGTCCGAGACGAAAATCGGGATCTCCAGGCGCAGCGGCTTGGCTGCATTCGGTCCGATGATGAGCTCGGTACCCACGGCGACATCGTCGAGCAGCGGCACCTGATGAAGCTGGGCCGTGAGCAGCTGGAGATCGCTCCAGCTCGGTAGCTCCGAGCGCGGGACGCCCATCGCATCGACGCGACCATGGTGTCCGGTGCGCTCCAGACCAACGTCGCCGAGTTCGTGGAGCCAGTCAGCGAAAGGCTCGTCGGGTGTGCCGTGCGGGTCGGCGTATTCGCCTTGGTAGGCTTTTGAATCGTAAGGCTGCGGATGGGCGTGCTCCCATGCGCAGACTTCATCCTCATCGACCCACACGCCTCCATCCTCGACCCAATGCGAGAACTTGTTGAGCACTTCGCTGTTGGTGTACGCGCTAACCCCCGTGCGGACGCGATAGTCCCAGCCGTGAAGACCGCAGACCAGGTCCTGGCCACGGATCTCGCCGTCGGCCAGCAGAGCACCGCGATGAAGGCAGCGACCGTAAAGAACCGAGACGTCCTCCTCGTCGGGTAGTCGTACGATAACCAGGTCGACCCCGGCGATTTTGATCGCTATCGGCGTGCTGGGATCCAGTTCTGTGAATGTGGCGATTCGAATTTTCTTCACGACTTTCCTCCTGGCTCGGATGTCTGATCTGCCTGCGCCCGGCTCGAAAGCTCCGGTGCAACGGCAAGAGCGCGTACCCACGTACTCATGCGCGACATCACACCAGATAAGCAGAGTTGCTCGAGTCTGGCGAAACCGCCGATGTTGCCTGCATTGATCTCGCTCACGCGGCACGACCGCCACAGTTGCCATGGAAATGACAGCGGATGACGTCGTTGCTCGCCTGTGCGCTCGGTGCCGTCTGTCTCGCTGCCTTCGGCAACCGTCGCGTCGCCTACGCCGGGCGTGCTGTTCGCGCGGGACTCAGGGCATGGCTCGCAGACGCCACGACCCTATGATGCTTATCTGCAAACTACGAGGATCGACGCCCCTTGTGCGTGCCCGAACCTGCGTGCGCACGGCGCAGCGTATGGCAGGTGCGCAGCCGGCACGTGCAGCGATTCGCGTGAAGACGGACAGGCTCTCGCTGAGTGCCGCGCTTCATGCAAAGTTCGAATCGCGCACACACGCGCAACGTCGTGCGACAGCCACGACCCGGAGTAGCCACTGAGCATCGATGAAGCGGATCGCTTGCGGGCGTGCGAGCACGGGCGTGAGCCCGATGCGTCTGAGCGAGCCGGTGGCCGACCGGACCACCCGGGCATCGGTACGCGCGGCCGTGAGAGCGGCGCTCATCGTGACGCTGATGATCCTCTCGATCGTCGGCTCGCCCGACAGTTCGCGCCTCGACGCGTACGCTGGGGACGGCGCCTCGGGGCCGGCCTGCGCCGGCGATCTCGACTGTCCTCTCGGTAGCACCTGCCTCTCCCCTGACTGCGTCGACGACGTCGACAACGACGGGCTCCCCGACAGCACCGACCCGTGCGCGTTCGACGCGCGCAACCTGTGCTTCGGTACGGTCGCCGTCGATGGAAGCGCGCGCCAGCCGATCCGCGTCAACGCGGGCGGCTCGGGCGGCTCGGGCGGCTCGGGCGCCGAGCCCTGCGCGGGGCTCAAGATCGACTGCAACGGTCGTGCATGGGTCGCCGACTTCGCACAGGATCGGAT
>SPBQ01000396.1 GCA_004525875.1 Myxococcales bacterium | reverse complement strand
GCCGCGGCGCGGATTTCGCGACGCCGCTTGACCATCGGGCCGTCCGTACATTAATCGAGGCTTCCCGTGGCGTGCGCGCTGCTGACGGGAGAATGATTACGGTGCTGGACAAAATCGTACGAGAGATCAAGACGCTCCGCATCTTGGCGGCGACAGGGCTGGCCGTGCGGCGATTCCGGCCGGACGGATCGCTGACCCTCGCAGACGTGTTCGAGGGCGTGGTCGACCGCAACCCGGCCTCCGATGCCGTCGTCTTCGAAGGGCGGGTCACCAGCTACGCCGACCTCGAGGCGGCGGCCAACCGTGTGGCCAACTGGGCCCGCAGCACGGGCATCGGCCGCGGCGACGTCGTTGCCCTGCTGATGAACAATCGAACCGAGTACCTGTCGACCTGGCTGGGTCTGATCAAGATCGGGGCCCAGGTGGCGCTCGTCAACACCAACCTCACCTCGGGCCCACTCTCTCACGCTCTGGGCGTTTCGGGGGCGGTCCATATCATCGTGGGGGCCGAGCTCGCGGGCAGCCTGGCGACCGTGCGCGCCGAGCTCGGTCCGGACGTCGTGGTCTGGGCCGCGGGCGGACCGGTAGAGCAGGCTCGCGACCTGGACGCGGCGCTCGCGCTCGTTTCCCCGGAGCGGTCGCCGGCGTCGCTGCGCGCCGGCATGCGGACGGCAGACAATCTGTTCTTCATCTACACGTCCGGAACGACGGGCAACCCCAAGGCCGCCTTCTTCAGTCATCTGAAGTTCCTGAGCGCGGTGGCGGCGTACACGGCGTTCTGCGGGATCACGCGCCGTGATCGGATCTACTGTGTCCTGCCGCTTTATCACACGGCCGGTGGCGTGCTCGCAGTCGGCATGGCGCTGACCAACGGCACCGCGTTGATCCTTCGCGACCGGTTCTCGACCCGTCGTTTCTGGGACGACTGCCGCAGCAATCGCGTGACCGTCTTCCAGTACATCGGGGAGCTGTGTCGCTACCTGCTCGGTGTGCCGGGGAGCGCCGATGACCGGCAGCACGACGTGCGCTGCGCGGTCGGCAACGGCCTGCGGCCCGACATCTGGGAGGAGTTCCAGCACCGCTTCGGTATCTCGGAGATTCGCGAGTTCTACGGTGCGACCGAAGCGAACTTCGGACTGGTCAACGTGGACAACAAGGTCGGCGCAGTCGGACGCATCCCTCCTTACGCTCGCGCTGCGCTGCCCGTCGACCTGGTGCGCTTTGACGTGGAGACCGAGACTCATCCCCGCGACACGAGCGGGCACTGCATCCGCTGCGAGCCCGGCGAGCCGGGCGAGGTGATCGGTCGGATACCCGCCGACAAGGCGTCGCCGGTCGGCCGCTTCGAGGGCTACCGGGACGAGGCCGCCAGCGACAAGAAAGTCCTACGGGACGTGTTCGTGGACGGCGATCGCTGGTATCGCAGCGGAGATCTGCTCTCTCGCGACGACGAAGGGTACTACTACTTCGTCGACCGGATCGGCGACACCTTCCGGTGGAAGGGGGAGAACGTGGCGACGAGCCAGGTCTCCGAGGTCGTGTCGACATTCGGTGGGGTGAAGGAAGCCAATGTCTACGGTGTGTCGGTGCCGGGCGCCGACGGGCGCGCAGGGATGGCTGCCGTGGTCGTCGACGGCCAGCCCGATATGGCCGCGTTCTACCACCATGTCACCGAGCAGCTTCCGGCCTATGCGCGTCCGCTGTTCCTGCGCCTGCGCCCGCGCATGGAGACTACCGGCACGTTCAAGCACCGAAAGATCGATCTCGTCGAGGACGGGTTCGATCCCGCAAGGGTCGACGAGCCGCTGTTCGTTCTCGACGACGCCACCTCCACCTACCGGCCGCTCGATGCGGCGGCGTACGCGCGTATCCTCGAGGGAAAGGCGCGGCTGTGAACGACTACAGACAGGTTGCGAGGCCGCCGTCGACCGGGATCACGGCCCCCGTCACGTAGGCGCCGGCTCTCGAGGCGAGGTACAGCGCTACCCCCGCCATGTCCTCCGGCGTGCCGATTCGCCCCATCGGTACCGACGCGACGATCGCTTCGCCGAACGTGTCCAGCGTCCGCGCCATCATCTTGCTCTCGAACGGCCCGGGCGCGACGGCGTTGACCGTGATGTGCTCGCTCGCGAGCCGGCGCGCGAGCACGCGCGTGAGGTGATGCACAGCGGCCTTGCTGGTCGAATACGCATAGGTGTCCATCGGCGGGACGTGGAGCCCGTCGACCGAGCCGATGTTGATCACACGCGCCGGCGCATCGGGTGCAGCCGACGATGTCAGCAGCGAGTGGCAGTGACGTGTGAGGTTGAAGATGGCCTTGACGTTGAGGGCGAGGACCTTGTCCCAGGCCGAATCGGGATACTCGTCCAGCGGAGCGGCCCAGTTCGTACCGGCATTGTTGACGAGCACGTCGAGCTTGCGCTCGCGACCGGCAAACTCCTCGGCGAGCGCCTTGCAGGCAGCATCGGTTGAAAGATCGGCCGGTAGCGATGTGCAGTTGCCGCTCGCCGACAGCTCCTTCGCCACCGCGTCGCAGACTTCGGCATTGCGCGAAGAGATGTAGACGCGGGCGCCGTGCGCTACGAAGCCTCGAGCGATCATCAGGCCGATACCGCGAGATCCACCGCTCACGAGCACGACCTTGCCGGCCACAGAAAACAGGTCCTTCATCAATGCCTCCGGGGGAGCACGGCGCCGGCGTCGGCGCGGACGCGCGACGTTATCGGGTTGCCGGATCTGTAGCGAGGAAGGCGCCGAGGCGTCGGCCGCTCGGCGATCAGAGAGGCGTCGAGGTGAGCGCCTTGCGTACCAGGGGCTCCACGCGCGGCGGCGTTGCGAGTGTGAGGATTGCCGCGACGATGAGGTAGGGCGCGGCGCGCTCGACATTGGCGGCAACGTGGCCGGCGATTACGCCCATCACCGCGATCGCGTCTGCAACGGCCCACAGCGCGATGAACTGCGGCGTGGCCCACTCGGCCACGGCCAGGGCTCGACGCTCCGATGCGTCGAGCCGGGCCAGCTCAACGGGCTCGTCGGGTTTGCAGCTGTCGGGCGTGGTGCCCGGTGTCGAGGGGGATTCTCGTGTGAAGAGCATGTGGGCGACGCGACAGTCGTCGAACAGCATGCGTCGCAGCACCAGGAACGCCAGTGTCATTCCCCCGGTGACGACCAGCAGGCTCAGATGCAAACCCACGGCGAGCGCGGGCTCGCGGCTGCCGGTCGTGGCGGCGACGATCAGCAGCTGGCCTGCGTGCAGCACGATGGATCCGAGAAACACGGCACACACTGGGCGCTGGACGCGTGAGATCGGCGCGAGCAGTCGATCGAAACTCGAGGAGGGCATCGTGCTTCCAGCCTACACGCGTGCCATGCGGTCTGCCGAGCTTTCTGCCTGCGCGTCGCGCGCCG
>SPBQ01000497.1 GCA_004525875.1 Myxococcales bacterium | reverse complement strand
TGCCGCCGCCGTGGCCGTCGGTCAGGTTGTCGAAGAACGTGTCGAAGCGGCACGTCGTCGGCCCTCCCGGCGTACCGCAGTCCGTGGGCGTGAGCGCGGTGTCGCGGCCGCTGAACGTGCCGATGCCGTCGTACCAGTCGTAGAAGCCGGTGAGGTCCATAGTGAGCTGCTCGCCGAAGCGCCGCCGCAGGCCCATCTCCAGCGAGACCAGCTCGGTGTCGGTGGCGCCTTCGGAGAGGAACCGCGGCTGGATCGTCACGCCCGGAATCGTGCCGGTGTCGGGCGGGAGCGTGAACTCGACGAACATGTCGCCGTAGGCGGGCGTGTTGACGGCCCGCGAGACGGCTCCCCACAAGGTAGTGTCGTCATTGAACGCGTGGCTCAGGCGTCCGGACGGCTGCCAGTTGAAGCCGGTGAACGTGTTGCTCTCTATCTTGATGCCGGCGGTGAGCTTGCCGCCCTTCCAGACCTCGATCTCGTCCTGGATGAAGCCTCCGCCGAGTTGCAGTGCATCCTCGCCGCCGGGATCGAGCCCGAGCGCGATGCTGTCGTTCACGTCGACGTTGTTCAGCCAGTAGTTGCCGCCCCATGTCAGCCGGTGCCGGCGATGGGGGCGCAGGCTGTGCTGGAACTCCGCGTACAGGCCGCGCCGGATCGTCTGGAACTTGTCGAACACAGGATCAGGCAGAAACGGTGGTATCGCGGGGATCGAGACGGAGATGAACGGAGCGGTTTGATCGATGTAGTCGCCGCCCACCAGCAGGTGTGCGTTCGAGCCGTTGGCGAAGTCCTTCTCGAGCTTCCAGACCGTGCTCAGCAGAAAATTCTGCCACTTGTCGCCGAGGTCGGCCGAGCCTCCCGTCGCGGCGTCGATCGTATTGCTGCCGAGGCGGCTGGTGGTGGCTTCGCCGGAGCTTCGCAGCATCAGGCCCTTGCCGAGGTCCCAGTCGAAGCGGTAGCCACCGCTGAGCTGACGTCGATCGTCGTTGATGCCGTCGCCGCCGTCCGCACCGAAGCCCTCGTCGGTCTCGCCACGCATCCACAGGCGGTAGTTGAAGTGGTCGATGCGCTGGCCCCATCGGCCCTCGAGCTGCCCCTGGTAGTTGCTACCGCCCTCGCCACGCAGCAGCGCTCCCCGTGTGTCCTCCGAACTCTTCGTGATGATGTTGATGACGCCGTTGACGGCGTTGGAACCCCACATCGTGCCGCCTGGCCCGCGAATCACCTCGATGCGGTCGATGTCGGGCAGGAAAGTCTTCCACTGGTGCCAGATGGTACCGCCGAACAACGGTGTGTAGATCGGTCGGCCGTCGAGCAGCACGAGCATCTTGTCGGCGAACGTGTTGTTGAGGCCACGAGCTTGGATTGCCCAGTTGTTGCGATCCACCGATGCGACGTCGAGGCCCGGAACCATGCGCAGGGCTTCCATGACGTTCTGCGCCGCGGAAGCACGGATCTCCTCGCCGGTGACGACGTAGACGGCTGCCGCGGCCGTCCAGAGGGACTCCGGATTGCGCGAAACCGAGGTCACGACGTCCGATTCCACTTTGAAGAAGTCGATCTCGGCGGCGAAATCCTCGCTGCGCTCGGGCGCATCGAACGGGTCGGTCTGCGTGACCGCCTCGGCGGATCCCGCCGCAGTGGACTCAGCGGGATTGCCGGTCTCGTCGGCGGCTGGCGCCGGTCCGGCGACCGCGATCAGCAGCCACAGCGTTGTGGCCGACGCTCTCAGCAGCCGGCGCGCGATCTCTGTCACGGCGTCATGATTAGCGTGCATCGTACGCCTCCTCATCGTTTCCGCTCCCGCTGGCTACCGGTGAGTTGCTCGCCATACTCACGACCACGTCGGCCATGCCGATGGTCGCGGCGTCGAGGTCGAGGCCCAGTGCCACGCTCGTGTCGGCGTTGACGATCAGGTTGGCGGCGACCGGTGGCTGCACCGGCGGCGCGGCAGACGGATCGGCGAGCAGGCGTTCCATCAGGATAGCCGCCTGCGTTCCCATGGTGGCGTAGCTCGGGGACACCGAGACCACCGCGCCGGCTCTCACGAAGTTCTCGGAAAACCCGATGAAGGCGATGCCGTCGGCGCGCGTGCGGCGGGCCAGATAGGTAAAGTTGTCGCGCGTCACGACGACCGGATCGGCGAGCATCCACAGCGCGTCGATGTTGCGACGCATGCGGCGATAGGCGCCGGGCACCTCGTCGTCCGCGTTCACGTGCTCCTCCACCAGTGTCATGCCGAGGACCGAGGCGGCCGTGCGGGCCCGCTCGACGAGTTCGGCGTCGGTGCCGTCGCCGTGAATCAGGCCGAGGCTTTTCACGTGCGGAAGCATCAGCTTGAGCCGGGTGAACAGGGAGTCGACCGGGATCTCCAGGGCCACGCCCGTGACGGGACCGCTGTCGAGGCCGTATCGCTGCCAGCCGACTACCATCGCGAACACCACCGGAATCTCCGGTAGCATGCGACGCGACAGGTACGCCGCGCGTGCTCCGAGCGCGTACACGGCGCGCGGGTGATGCCCGGCGGCCGCGTCGACCAGTCGGCGTGTTCCCCGCTCGCGCGACTCTCCGATCTCGATGTCGACCAGCGGGGCGTCGACCGCTGCGGCGAAAGAGGCGACGGCCTCGTCGTACTGCG
>SPBQ01000131.1 GCA_004525875.1 Myxococcales bacterium | reverse complement strand
GCCCGACGCCGCGCACCAGACGTTGATGCCTGCGCTCGATGCGACGACGACCCACGCGTCGACATCCACGAGCGCGCGCAGCAGTCGCCTCACAGTGAGATCGTAGTTGCCGGTGACGAGCACCGGGCTCTCGCGTCCGGGATCGCCGACCACGCGCAGGCCCGGCTCGGTTGGCCAGGGCACAAGCCGCGACGCCGTCTGCAGGACGTCGCGCAGCGTCTCCGTGAACGGGGTCACGCGCGAACCCCGGCTCGGGCCTCCGCTCGGTCGGGATCACGCGGCCTGGCCACGATCATGGCCAGGCTTCCCGCCAGCCACTCGCGCCGGTCCGTGATCACGAAGCCGGCCCTTCGGATCTCACCACCCGGATCGCGTAGCGGTCTCGACAACGAGCCCGCGACCAGCCAGCCGACCGCGGCCTGAGGCGCCCGCAACGTGATGACCAGCAGCGCCCGTGCACGAGTACGCGGGCGGACCTCATCGGCGAGAACGAGGCAGCCGTCGGTGCGGAGCCGGCGGCGCGCCTGGTCCAGCACGAACGCTCGCTCATCAGTCGACATCTCCGACATACAGAGGCTGGCCACGACCGCGTCGAATGCTTCGAGCGGGAGGGAGTCGATCTCGGAGGCCGTGCACTCGATCCACTCAACGTCCCCCGACGCGACCCTCGCGCGCGCTTGTTCGAGCATCTCTGGATTCTGCTCGATGGCCGTCACGCGAGCTCCACGTGCAACCATCCGCTTCGTCACCGCACCGGTGCCGCAGCCGATCTCGAGCACGCGGGCGCTCGCCCTCGGGACAGCCGCGCTGGCCACAGCGTCGTGAAGGGCGTCGACGCGGCCGAGCGTGATCGCCCGCATGCCCGCGTCGTACCGCGACGGTGCCGACTCCAGCCACCGCATGAGCGCGAGCGAGCTCACGGCGAGAGCAACTCTTCCAGGTCATGTTGCGTCGCGGACTCCGACATCCACGGAGGACGCGATGCGCCGTGTGAGAATCCGTAACAGCGACAGGAACAGGAGCGCATCGTGTCTGCGGCGACGCAGTGCCGCGCAAAGACTCGCGCGGCGGTACCCCCGATCGCCCATCCGCGCGCATCGGTATTGACGATACCGCGCATCGACTGTTCTCGGACCGTACCCCCGAGGACCAGCTCAATCGAGCGCCCTTCGGTGCTAGTCGGAGGCTCTGGAGGGATCGTCCAGAACCGTGTCGTGCACCTACTTGGACCGCACGGAGAGGATCGGAGTGCTGGCAGCCTCTGCCGGTAACTCCTGAGAGCGCCGCCGGCGTTCAGCGAGGCTGCGCACGCGCAGCGCTCGCCCCCGCCCGTCTGCCGAAGAACGTCGCGTCAGCAATCGATAGTCCGCTCGAGTACCCCTGCGCCGCGATCCCCGACGTCGTCCGGCCTGCGGCGTAGAGGCCGGCGATCGGCTCGCCGTCGGCGCTCAGCACCTGTCCGCTCGGGGTCGTGTGCAACCCGCCCATCGTGAAGACGGTGTAGAGCGCCGCGTCGGTCGTGTAGTCGAGCGCCGCGAAGGGCGGCTTCACGAGCGGCTGCAGGCAGTCCGCCTGTTTGTGGAACAACGGATCCTCCGCCCGAGCCGCGTGCTCGTTGTAGTACGCAACCGTGTGCTGAAGGCTCCCGTCGGGCAGCTTCATCGATTTCTCGAGATCCTCGATCGTATCCTCGACGGCAACGAGGTCGGTGGGTGGGAAGGGACGCTCGAAGATCTCGTTGTCGACGATCAGGAACACTTCGCCGTTCTCGTGCAGCAACGCGGCCTCGCCGACCACCGTCTGGTAGAGGCTTTCGTCGATGAAGCGCTGGCCCTGGCGATTGACGAAGATCCCCTTGACGAGCTTCTTCGGCACCGTGAACGGCAGAACGATGCAGCCGACGTCCATGCGAATCGCGGCACCACCCACGCCCATGCCCATGCGAATCCCGCGGCCGTCGTCTCCGTCGGAAGCCGCTCGGAACTTGCACTTGCGCAGCAGCGGCGCGTAGCGCTCGACCATCGCCTTGTTATTGATGAAGCCGCCGGCACAGAGAACGATGCCCCCGCGCGCACCGATGCGCTGCTCGCGCTGGTCGACCTTCGCGACCACCCCGACCACGCGACGCTCGTCGTCGACGACCAGAGATTCGACCAGTGTGTCGGTCTGGATTCGCGCGCCCGATTTCTCGACGGCGGCGATGAGGCTGCGCATCAGCTGACCACCGGCCTCAATGCCGTCCTGCTGCACGGTGTGACCACGTGGGGCCGGCCGCGCGAGATCGCGGTACGCGTGGCACAGCTCGCTGCCCGAATAGCTCAGGCAGTCGTCGGTCGGCGTGTACGACCCCTCGCCGTAGTACGACTCCTTGAACGGCATGCCGTGGCCGACAAGCCAGTCGAAGTGCTCGAGGCAGCCATCGCAGAATGCGCGAATCTTGCCCTCGTCGACGCCGGGGCCGCACGACGCCATGAGATACCGGAACATGTCCTCGGTGGAGTCCTCGAAGCCGCAGGCTCTTTGGACGCCCGTACCGCCGCCGAGGTAGATCTGCCCGGTCGACAACGCCGTGGTGCCTCCGCCGCCGCTCATGCGCTCGAGTAGCAGCACGTCGACGCCGTCGCTGCGCGCCTCGAGAGCCGCACAGGCGCCCGCGCCGCCGAAGCCCACGATGACGACGTCGGCGATCTGGTCCCACTCACCGATGTCGGCCAGCCGCCGGGGCGCGGCGGCCCGTCCCATGTCTCTTTCCTTCTTCAATGACCTGCCCGTTTCCCGTACCGCTCACTCCGGCAGATCGAACTGCCACGGCACGCCGTTTACGTGACCGCCTCCGTCGACGTGGATCGTGTTACCGGTAAGGTAGCGCGACTCATCCGACGCCAGGAAGACCGCGACCGGGCCGTTGTCGGCTTCGCAGTTCCCCAGCCGGCCCATCGGATTCGCGTCGAGGATCCGCTGCGCCCCTTGCGGATCATACTTCACGAACGCTTCCCAGGGCGCGGTGACTGCGGCGGGGCAGATCACGTTGCACGTGATGCCGTGTCGCGCCCATTCGACCGCAGTCGTGCGCGTGAGCGCACGCAGCGCTTCCTTCGAGCCGTTGTACATCGTCGTGTAGCGGTGGGCGTTCACGCCGTTGAGAGAGCACATGTTGATGATCCGCCCCCAACCCCGCTCCTTCATCTGCCCGAACACAGACTGCATCGCCCAGAACGCGCCGTAGTAATTCACGCGGACGTGCTGCTCCATGGCCTCGTTCGTCATCTTCTCGAGCCGTGCCATGCCACCAGTCGGCGTGGCGTTGTTGACCAGGATGTCGATGCGCCCGAGCTCGCGCGTGGCCGTCTCGATCATCACTCGGACACTGCGCTGCTGTGACACGTCAGTCCGGACATGGAGCGCTCTGGCTCGACCATCGGCAAGCGGGCCGAACTCCGCATCGATCTCCTCGACCACCGCCCGACCCGTCGCCTCGGTCCGGTTCGCGATCACGACGGCTGCACCCGCGGCGGCGAACGCCCGCGCCACGCCGCGGCCCACGCCCTGGCCGCCACCGGTGACGACCGCAACCCTGTTCTCGAGACGACCCATCCTACGACATGCTCCCGCGCGACTCCCGTGCACGCGCTCAGGCCGAAGCCCTGGCGGTGAATCTTACAGATGTCATCCTATTTGACGACTGCACAACGCGAGAGTAATGGTCCGCGCGATGGCGGGCCCCGCAGCGAAGAGGACGCGCAGGCGCGGCCGGAAAGGGGTCGCGATCGGCCAGTTCGCCCCCCTGCCCGTGCTAAGTTGCCTGCTGCGCCGCTACCCCGTGGCGCCGGCGTACGCCGCACGCGCCCGGTCGCGGCGACTGTTCAGTGCCGCACTCGAGCCGCTGCGCTGGTACGAGCAGCTGCGCTTCGGGCGGCAGCTGCGGCGCGTCCGCGTCCACCCCCAACCGCTCTTCCTGCTCGGATACGGTCGCAGTGGAACGACGCATCTCCACAACCTTCTATGGAAGGACACGCGCTTCGGCGTGCTCACGAGCTACCAGGCTTCCCTCCATCCCATCGCGCTCCTCGGCAGGGGCTGGCTCGAGCGGCGGCTGGCGGGCTTGCTCCCGAAGCGGCGGCCGATGGACAACGTCGCCCTGTCCCTCGATTCACCGCAAGAGGAAGAGATCGCCCTGATGAACTCCACCGAGCACACGCCGCTGCGCTTCATGGATTTCCCGCAGGAGCTGCCCGAGATCTATGACCGCTACGTCGTCGACCTCGGCAAGGACCCGTCCATCCTCGGTGCGTGGAAGGACGCCTACTCAGACGTGCTGCGCAAGGCGACATTCCTGTGCGACGGAAAGCCGCTGGTGCTCAAGACGCCGCCGAATACCGCACGTATCCCGGTGCTCGTCGAGATGTTCCCCGATGCGCGCTTCGTGCACCTCGTCCGCAACCCCTATCGGGTCTATCAGTCGATGCGCAACATGTACCGCAAGGTGCTGCCGGGCCAGGTCATGCAGGAGCTCGACTGGGACGCGATCGATGCATGGACGCTGGAGGCCTACCGAAGCACGATGGGCCGCTACCTGGACACGCGCGATTCGCTTGCGCCGGGGCGTCTCTTCGAAGCCCGCTACGAGGACCTCGACCGGTGCCCCCTGGAGGTACTGGAACAGCTCTACGAAGCGCTCGAGCTACCGGACTTCGAGGCCGCGAGACCGGCGATCACGAAGTATCTGGAAGAGCTGGGAACCTTCGAGAAGAATCGTTTCGACTTTCCGCCCGACGTCGTCGAGGCCGTGAACGAGCACTGGGGCTTCGCCCGCGACGCGTTCGGCTACGAGAAGCCCGAGCCGGGCGAGAGCCCCGAAGGGCGAGAGCCGGCGACGCATGCGGAACCCTCGACAGATCGCTAGCCGCGTCGCTGGAAGAGTGGGCCCGTCCGCTCAGGCGACGCGCGGAGAACGGCGCGGCGCCGCCGCGCCGGTTGGAACCGCCGCGGCGCCCTCACCATGGCGTCGGAGCGTAACCGTGCGCGCCGGCCGCAGGGTCTCGGCGGCCTCCTCGGCGAGGAAACGCCAGACCATCGCCTTGGAGCGGGTCACATCGACGTATTGCCCGACCGGCAGCTCAGCATCGTAGCCCGAGCAGGTCTTCGGTAGCTCGCCTGTCATGCGTTTAAAGGCCGTCATCGCCAGGCTGAACGCCAGCGAGAATTTTCCCGGCACCACGGCAACCACGTCCGGTTCGATCTCCTCGATACGATAGAGGTAGTTGCGGTTGCCGTTGGAGGCGACCACCTCGCTCTTCGTGCCGAAGTACACCGCCTGCATCCTGGCATCGGCGAGCCGCGGGAAGACCGCGCGTGCCTTTTCCACGAGCCGGCACTCGACATCGGCTGCTTCGCGCTCGTCGTTCATCGATGCGAAGTAACCGCCGCCGATCAATGAGTAGTCGTGTCCGTCGATCGAGTGGCGCAGATGATTGACGGTCTGGTTCGTGAACGGCGTGAGCCGCACGACGTTGCCAGAGCAAACAGCCGGATACGCCACCAGCAGCGGCGAACGCACCGACTGAACCCGGACCGCCCCCCGGGCGTGCTCACCGAGCGCAGCTCCCGAGGCGAGAATGAGCTTGCCCGCGAGGACGGGCTCGCCGCCCTCTCGTGCGACCTCGATGCCGTCGCCCGTACGGCGATACCCGCCGAAAGCCGTCGACGTGAGGATCTCGCCGCCATGAGAGAGAAGGCTGCGCACGAGGTCGGCGATGATATTGAAGGCGTTCATCGGACCGTCGTAGCTCGGCATCGTGATGTGGGTGGCGGGGTCGAGATCGAGTTCTTCGCTCTCGAACCGCCCGAGCATCTTACGCGAGTAGTCGAACACGCCCGCGCGCGGAATGTAGCTTGACGCTCCGGGGCGACGCCAGTCGTGTTTGTAAAAACGGTTATGGCGGCAAATGAACAGCCGGATGGCCGTATTCCAGAGCAGCCGGTTGTAGAGCGCACCGGAGAGGTCTCGCATGCCGCGGACCCGTGCGAGATCGAAGTCCTCGTTGCGCGTGGTGGCGATGATGTACTCGAGGTTCTGCGGGCGAAACCACGCGTTCTCGCACTCGACCTTGACGAGCTTGCCGCCGCCGTCCAGACGCAGGTTCATTCCGTCGAAGTCGCGATAGTACTCGAGCAGATCCTCGACTCCGCCGGCCAGCGTCCTGAGAAACTGCCGACGCGGGAAACTCGAGTAGAGACTACCGAAGTGGAACCACTCGTGATGCATCCCACTGGTCTCCGAGCAAAGCCGCTCGTTCTTCTCGAGCCGGAGCACCCGGCGACCCGAACGGGCGAACATCTCGGCGGTGGCCAGCCCGGCGATTCCGCCACCGGCGATCACGACGTCGTACCTACGCATTCACCTTCCGCGCTCCGCGTGTTGCTTGACGGCGTACCGATCGCCCTTGGGGAAGCGTCGGCCGGTTGACGTTGTAAGGGGGATTCCCGGGAGACGGTGAGCGCACACTATGACGTCGTCGCCGGAGTGGGGCAAGTGGGGGGCGGCCCGCCGAGATCCGGCGGGCCGCGCGCGCCTTCAGAGGTACTCGGAAAGGTCCTT
>SPBQ01000032.1 GCA_004525875.1 Myxococcales bacterium | reverse complement strand
GCCCTTGTAGCAGACGGTCCGGCACGAGAGGCTCGAGAGGTAGAAGTGCTCGGCCAGCTCGCCGTGCGTGGCCTGCGACGCGTGCTCGGCGATGCGGCGCACGACGTACAGTCGTCGCTCGAGCGCGTCCTCGTCGAGATTCTCCTTCCCTCTGCCGATGAAGATCTGGGCGATGTGGGGCTTGTTCGACTGGGACACCTTGCCGCAATGACGAAGATCGACGGGGACGTCGCGCCAGCCGAGAACCTCCAGGCCGCCGCGTGCCACCGATTCCTCGAGGAGTGCCTTCGCGCGCTTCAGCGCGTCGGCCGATGGCGGCAGGAACACCATGCCGACGCCGTAGACGCCGGGCCCGGGCAGCTTGATGCCGGCCTCACCGCAGACCTCGGCGAACAGGTCGTGGGGGATGTGGAGGATCGCGCCGGCGCCGTCTCCCGACTCGGGATCGCAGCCGCACGCGCCGCGGTGCTCCAGGTGCTCGAGCGCCAGCAGGCCCTTCTCGACCAGCTCGTGGCTGCGCTCGCCCTTGATGTTGGCGACGAACCCGACGCCGCAAGCGTCGCGCTCGCGTTCGTAGTCGGACAGCGGGAGTCCTCTGCTGGTAAACAAGCTCATCGTTGTCTGGTGCGCTCCGGGGCGCTCGGTCGGTTCATTGTCGGCGGAGGCCGACGGGGCCGACGGGGCTGCCGAGTGCGACGTCTCCCCTCTCGGGTCCTTCCGATGGGTGCACCCAATTGGGGGGCGCACACCGGCGGACAGGTGAGCGTAGAGGACAACAAATCCGAAGTCAATTGAGGAAAAAGGTCATCAACGATCGGCGTTTCGTTAGTCCTGGCCATCGAGACGCCGATGTCTGGCCTGAAATTGTCAAACGGGTCATTTGAGTGTAGAAAACCTGTCCATGTACTCGCTCGATGAACAGGAAATAACGATCACCAGGGCTCTCATTCGCAACCCGCGTCGCTCGGACAACCGCCTCGGAGAGGAGAACGGCATCCCCGTTCGCACGGTCAGCCGCAAGCGCGCGCGCCTCGAGCAGGGCGGGATGCTGCGCTACTTCGCCGAGGTCGACATGTCGGAGTCCGGCACCGGCCACTTCTCCTGCCGCCACCTCTACATCATCAAGTTCCGGATCGGCGTGACCGAGAAGGCGCTGCTCGAGGAGGTCCAGAACGAGCCGCACGTGGTCACCGTCTTCACGCGCTCGATCTACGAGTCGTACGTGGCCGAGATCGACGGGCACGTGGCGCTGGTGATGGTCGTGGACGGTGCGTCCGACTCCGACGTGCTCGCGCGCGTCCAGGAGCAGATCATCCCGGCGCTACGCAAGCGTCACGGGCTGGATTCCATCGAGGATGTACAGACGATTCGCCTGCTCTCGAAGGTGCGCAAGCTGCGCAACTATCTGCCGGCCGTCAACATGGAAGGCGCGATGATGAAGGCCGACTGGAGCATCGACTCGATCTTCGTTGCCTAGCGGCCTGTTGTAAGAGACACGCGTCGGCGGCTACCCATCTTCGCGCCGACGTCGCAGGGGCAGGTTTGCCTCAGGGCAATCTCGGCTTTCTGCTGCCGTTCGTGCTCGTTAGAATGAAGCGGAGTGAGGCCGCGGGTAGCGCCTCGCAATCGCGTTGAAGGTGATCAACCTCATAGTCGTTGCCGTGTCGCTCTCGACGCTGTGCGCTGCGACATCCGTGGTCCAGGCCGAGGGGCAGCGTTACGATCGCCGTTCGAGCGAGATGGCGATGCCCGATCCCGTGCTCGATCCGTTCCACCAGAGCCAACCGATCGCGCTGCCCCCGGCGTCGGCCGAGCCCGTACCGGACAGCGTGGACCGCGAGGAGTTCGATCCCGACGAGGAGATCGACGAGACCGAGCGCGAGGTGTATGAGTCCTACCTTATCGAGCAGGGCCTCAAGGACGACCCCCACGATCACCTGCGACGGGACGCGTGGGACGGGAGCTCGGGCGAAGAAGCCGAGATCGACGACGGCGGATACAGCGACCCGGTGGAGTGGTGACCAATGCCGAATGTACGTAGCAAGATCGAGCTGACCGGCGAAGAACAGCGCGCGTACGTCGAGGAGCAGAAGACGCTGATCATGGGGACGATCAACCACGATGGGTGGCCGCATCTGGTTCCTATGTGGTACTCCGTGATCGACGGGCTCATCCAGATGCACACCTACAAGACTTCGCAAAAAATCGTGAACATCCAGCGCGATCCGCGCGGATCGGTCCTGATCGAGGACGGTGTCGAGTACGACAAGCTGCGCGGTGTCTTCATGCGTGGCCGCTACGAGGTCATCGACGACCAGGACCTTTGTTACAAGATCGGTCTGGCGTCGGCGAAGAAGTACTACGGCACTACCGAGGAGCAGGCCGGCGACTTCGTTCGCGAGACGGTCCGCAAGCGTGTTGCCATTATCTTCCACCCCGAGAAGACCTCGAGCTGGTACCACGCGAAGATGTAGTCGGCGGGTAGCCGCGTTCGCGCTGCTCGCCCTGCTCGTCCTGCTCGTAATGATGCCGGCGTTCGGCGCTTGCGGCGGCGGCGCATCCGGGCCGGCGGCGCTGGAACTCTCGGATCTTGCCGACGACGCGCCGACCGTTCTCTTCTTCGGCGACAGTATCGTGGCGGGCTACGGCCTGCCCCGCGAGGAGGCGTTCCCGTCGCTCCTGCAGCACGCGCTTCTTCGTGACGGGTTTCCGTACCGTTGCGTCAACGGCGGCCTCTCGGGCGATACCACCACCGCCGCGATCGGCCGGATCGCCACGTTCCTCGCCGTGCCGCCGGCTGTCGTGTTCGTCGAGCTCGGTGCCAACGACATGTTGCGCGGGTTCGACCGTTCTACGACGTTCGAGAATCTCGTCGTTATCGTCGAACGCTTCCAGGAAGTCGGTGCACGAGTGATCCTGGCCGATGTCCACTTCTCGCTGGCGCACCCGGCCTACGAGCGGTCGATGCGCCGGCTCTATGAAGAGGTCGCCGAGCGGACCGGTGCGAGGTCCATCCCCGATCTCCTGGTGGGGGTCTCGGGTGTGGTCGACAGGAACCAACCCGACGGGGTCCATCCCAACGCCCGCGGCCACAGTGCGCTGGCCGCGACGGCGCTGCCTCCGCTCGAGGCCGCGCTGCGCAGCCTGGAGCAGCCCGCGCCGTAGGCGGCGTCATGCGATGTCATAGGGTTGGCTCGCTCGGTGAGCTAACCGCCGGAGGCGGCGTCCCGCAACGGTGAGCGCGCCAAGCGAGCGCGGCCGCGGTCGGTGAGGCGCAGGCCGGCGGGGAACAGCAGCATGGTCGAGATGTAGCAGAGCAGCATGGTTGTCGAGACCAGTGCGCCGAGCTTCATCTGGGGGTAGAACCGCGCGGCCAGCAGCGTGGCGAATCCGCCGATGAGGACGAGCGCGTTGTAGAAGAGTGCGCGGCCGGCGGTGCGAGCGGTGATCGCGGCGGCGGTCGCCGTGTCGGCGCCGGCGCGGCGCGCGGCCGTGTAGCGGTAGAGGTAGTGGATGGCGAAGTCGACGCCGGTGCCGAGCGACATGGCACCGAGCATCACGGTCGCGATATCGGTGGGCAGTCTGCTGAAGCCCATCGCGCCGTAGATCACCGCGATCGACAGCGCTACCGGCGTGATGGTGAGTGCCGCCAGGGCAAGGCGCCGAAACATCAGCAGCGACAGCAGGAAGATGCTCGGCATGCACACGTACAGGGTCGAGATCTGGCTCTGGATTACGTACCCCTCGAGCGTCGCGTTCGAATAGCTGCTGCCCGCGAGCTTGACGACCGCCTGGGGGCCGTCGGTCGGTGGGAAGAGTTCCTGGGCGAGCTCACGCGCGCGCGCGACGACGCGGCTCGAGGCGCGCGTTCCGGAGTCGCTCACGAACACGAATACGTGGGCGTAGCGGTAGTCGTAGTCGACGAGGTCGTCGAAGTCGCCGGGGTCGCCGGAGATCGCGTAGAGCAGCAGGTACTGCGCGATGAGCTCGCGGGAGGTCGGTACGGCGTCGGCCTCCGGGCGATCCTCGTTCATCACGCGGTTCATCCGCTTGACGAGCTCGACGATGGAGAACGTGTCGCCGACCACGTCGAGCTCCTCCATCTCGCTCTGGAGCCGGTCGATCCGCGCCAGCATCTCGGGGTTCTTCATGGCATCGGTGTCGAGGCCGTCGATCATGATGTCGAGGATGGTGGCTCCGGCGAAGCGCTCGTTGTCGATCCTGTCGGCCTCGCGCAGATGGTGCCCCGGCTTGAACTGCTTGATCTGCGAGGTGTCGGTCGACAGCCCCGTCAGCCCGACGCAAGCGATGGCCGCGAGCAGACCGAAGGCGCCGAGGATGACATACGGCCGGCGGTCGGCGAACAGTGCCGGCGGGACCAGTAACTGTTCGAGCAAGCTGTTGCCGCCGTGCGAGCCGGACGGCCGCCGAGGGCCGTCGAGCGGCAGCAGCACGAGGACCGCGGGGATGAGGACGAGCGTGAGGACGAACGCCGCCACGATGCCGACGGCCATCGCGATGCCGAACTGGGCCAGGGGCAGCACCGGCGACGTGGCCATCGACAGGAAGCCGACGGCCGTCGTCACCGTCGTCATCAGCACGGGCGGACCCATCTCGTGCATCGTGAGACGCACGATCTCGGTGCGACTCGCCGCCGGGGCCTTGGTTTGCGCTTCGTAGTAGCGGGCCAGCAGGTGGATCGAGTCGGCGATGGCGATGGCGGTGAGGAGCACCGGGAGGATGGAGGTGATCGAGTAGTAGTGCCAGCCGATGAGCCCGAGGAAGCCGAGCATCCAGGCCTCGGTGCAGGCGAGGACCGAGACCGGGATGAGCACGCCGCGCACGGTGCGGAACGAGAGGAAGAGGACCGCGCCGAGCAGGGCCACCACGAACGGCATCATGCGGCGTGCTTCCTGCGAGAGGTACAGACCGAACAGGCCCTCGACGATCGTGCGTCCGGAAACGTGGAACCGCTCGGGATGACCCGCGGCGCGCAGGCCGTCGAGATAGTCGTTGATGGTGCGGTAGATCTCGGCACGCTTCGCGCGCCCGAGGTCCGATTCGCGGACCATGATGCTGGCCGCGCTGCCGTCGGCCGCCACCAGAACCCCGACGTACATGCCGTTGTCCTCGAGGTCGCGCCGAAGGCGTGCGGCACCGTCGCGGGTCTCGGGCGGTTGCTCCATGAAGGGCTGCACGACCATGCCGGCGTCGTCGCCGGTGATGTTCTTGACCGTCGTCAGCGAGCGCAGGTCGGAGCTGCGCAGCGTCTCGAACTCGGGCCGCTGCTCGATCCACGCGGTGATCTCGGCCAGCAGTGCGAGCGTGTCCGGGTTGTAGATGCCGTCGGGATGGTCATCGCGCGTGATGATGATGCGCGTGAGGAAGGAGTGCCCGAAGATCTCCTCGAGCTCGTCGAGGTTGCCGCGCGCGTCGCTGCCCGGCGGGATCAAGGCGTCCATCTCCGGGTCGACCTCGATGCGTGGGATCTGCGCGCCGAGCAGGACGGTGATCGTCACGGTCGCGAGGATCGCGAGGATCGGGTGGCGTAGTAGGAGATCTAGATAGCGAGCGTACATTTCTCTGGTGTCAGTCGTCGTGCGCTGGTCGTTCTTCGTTAGCCGCCTGGTCGCTCAGAAGCTGTAGCGTACGCTGATGGCGACCAGGTCGTTCTTGTCGAACTGTCCGTAGATTCCGCCGCTGTCGCCCTCACCGGGGACGAAGCCGAGATAGGGCCGACCGTCGAAGAAGTCGTACTCGAGCGAGAACCGCCAGCGGTCGATCGGTTCCCAGTCGACCAGGGCCTGCAGCCACATGTCGGCGCCGCGCGTGTTGGCGATCGTGAACAGCTTTGGTTTGATGGTGTCGTTTCGATAGGCGGCCGACAGCCGCGCGCTGAAGTACAGCGAATAGTCGGCGCGCGCGAGGCCGGGAGTGGGATCCATGATGTGGTCGTAGATCATCTGCAGCGACACGTCGGCGTTCTGCCACCAGGAGATGTTCGGCTTCAGGTCCACCACCCCCGCTGTTACCCACTGATCTTGCCGAACCGTGAAGTCCGGGAAGGCGCCGGGGGCGGGGAGGGTGTCCGGCACCACGTTCATCGTACGATCCTTGTTGTAAGCCGTCTCGAGGCGGATCAGGACGTCACGGAAGGGGAACACGACGTTCCCCATCATCAGGTGGTAGCGGCCGTGTTTCGGCGTCGCGTCGATGGCCAGCGGATTGTTCGGATCGGGCGTGAAGTCGAAGAACGGAACGTGGTCGTAGGCGTACAGATAGCCGAGCTGCCAGTCGGCGGTCTTCGTCGTGCCGGTGAGACGGATGCCCGCCTGCGAGTTGTGGAACGTGTTCGGCGGCGTCTCCTGGCCCTTGCGGACGATCTGGAACGGGCCGGGCAGTGCATCACTGATTCGATCGATCTCGAACGGGTCGAATGGTGAGCCGTCCGGGGGCAGGTCCGGAGGCGAGTAGTTCGCGATCCAGAGCAGCTGCAGGGCGTAGGCGTGGGTGAAGTAATAGTCGAAGAAGGCCCCGTCGACGCCCAGGCGGATCTCGTCGAAGGGCGGGACGATGAAGTTCTCGAGGTCGAAGGGCGAGACCTGGTCGGCGACGATGAAGCCGTCGATGTCACCCCAGGTGATCTGGGCACGGCCGAGCTTGAGGTCCGCATTCTTGAAACGGAGCTTGGCGTAGCCCTCGCGGACCCGCGCCTTGAAGCGGCTGCCGTCGCGGTAGTAAGGCCGGTCGTGATAGAAGTCGGTCTCCAGCCGGAAGCTCAGCATCTTGTTCGCTTCGTGGCTGAACTTGCCGTTCACGAGCTGGCGGTTGAAGATGACGTCGCCCTGGCCGGTGCGAACCGCGACGCCGACGTTGATGTAGCCCGACAGGTCGCCGGCAACGGCGGGGAAGGGGTGCGTCGCCATCCACACGGCGGCGAGTCCGGCGAGAAGCAACGTCCGAGGCGCCACGAGGCGGGCGCTCGGGCGATTCACTGCCGCATGTTCCTCTGGCTGAAGATCTCCTCGTCAACTGCGACGTCGAGCGCGAGCTTCTCCATCACGAGTACGGTCTTGTGCTTCGTCACGTAGTTTTCCATCGTCAGCTTGTGCGCGCGCGGCCGCGGGTCGCTGTCCGACGTCGGTCGTATGTCGGCCGTCGTGAGCCGCTTGGCGTGCCGACCTTTGAGGTCGTGGAAGTCGACGCGGCGGGGAAGGTGGTCTTTCTTGGAGATCCAGCTCGCCGTTTTCTCGTAGCCCGACTCCTTCTTCTCCTCGTCGTTGGCCGGGGTGGCCTCCACGATCCAGCAGTCGACGCCGTCGATCGTCTCTTCGCCCGTCAGCGCGTACGTCCAATTGATGAAGTCGAGGTTCTCCATGTCCCAGTACGTGAAGTCCGAGCCCATGAAGTAGTCGGTCTTGTTCGAGGACAGGATGCGCTTCACTTTTTTGAGGGCCGGAAGGTAGAGCCAGATATCGTCGTCCTCGTCACGATAGTCGTACGTGAGCAGCGTCGTGTCCTTGACGTCGGACGGCTCGAGGAACTTCGCAAAGCGGTGCTCCTCGTCCCCGCTGAGCTCGTGCGAGTAGCCCTCGATGGTACGGATGCGCTGCTGCCCGCGTGAGTTCTCGAGCGTCATCGTCATCACGTTGTACTCGCTGTCGGAGCGCTGCGCCTTGTCGGAGTCCTTCGCTACCTCGAGCCCGCTGGGCTTGTCGCCCTCGGAGGCCGCCGCTTCGGGCTGCGGCACGGCGGCGATCATGAGCGCCATGGTGAGCACGCTGAGTACGGCGTGCGTTGCTGCCGAAAGGGGCTTGAGTCGCCCGAGGGAACGGAGCCTGTCGATCGGAAGGTTCGTCATCTGGATTGGATTCCTCGTGCAGCGGTGAGGTTCTGTGTTACACGTAGACGCCGCCCGCGAACTCGCGATCCTGGCGAATCATCACGTTGACGCAGGCGGGCTTGCCGCTGGCGAAGGCGCGCTCGAGCGCCGGGCGAATTTCTTCCGGCTCCGTCACGTACTCGCCGTGGCCGCCGAGCGCTTCCACGACCTTGTCGTAGCGCGTGGGCCGCAACTCGGTGGCGACCATGCGGTCCTCCCCGAAGATGTTGATCTGCGGGCGCATCATCTGACCCCACGCGGCGTCGTTGCCGATGATGCCGACGATCGGAAGGCCGAAGCGCACGGCGGTGTCGTACTCGAAGCCGGTGAGTCCGAAGCTGCCGTCGCCGTAGATGATCAGGACACGCTTGTCGGGGTGCGCGATCTGCGCCGCCAGCGCAAAGGGCATGCCGACGCCGAGCGTGCCCAGCGGTCCGGGGTCCATCCAGAGGCCGTTTCGCGGCACCGGAACGACCTTGGCGGCCTTTGCGACGATGTCGCCGCCGTCGCCGATGAGGATCATGTCGTCATCGACGAAGTCGGCGATCTCGCGGCACAGGCGCTGCGGGTCGATCGGGACCTCGTCGGAGTTGAGCTTGGAGGCGAGCTTCTCGGCCTGCTCCTCCTCTTTGGCGCGGTACTGCTCGACTGCGGCGGAGAAGTCGAGAGAGATTTTTTCCTCCTCCATCACCTCGAGCAGGGTCTCGAAGGTCTGGCCGATGTTGCCGACCAGTCCGATGTCCGCGCGACGGTTATTGCCGATCAGCGTCGCATCGAGATCCATGTGGATGATCTTTGCGCCGGCCGGGATCGAATCACCGAAGCGCATGCGGAAATCGAGCAGGGAGCCGGCGAGAATCACGCAGTCGGTCTTCTCGAGGTACTCGCGCCGGGTGCGGTTGAAAAAATAGGGAGAGTCGTGCGGAACGGTGCCGCGCCCCATGCCGTTGCAGAAGCACGGGATCTTCGCCGTCTCGAGGAAACGGTTGAGGGCCGCAGCGCCGTTCGACCACTTCACGCCGGTGCCGGCCATGACCATCGGCAGCTCGGCCGCGGCGATCATCTCGGCGGCCTTTCTCACGTACTCGCGGTCGGGCCGGTAGGTGGAGGAGTTCTGCGGTGCCGGGCACTTGGCCGTCTCGAGGTCGATTTCGCCGAACAGAACGTCCATCGGGATCTCGAGATAGGAAGGCCCCGGGTTGCCTGCCAGCGAGTGACGAATGGCTTCCTCGATGTACTCGCCGACGCGGTCGGGCGCGTAACAGGCCTCAGCCCATTTCGTGATCGGCCGCATCACGCTGATGTGGTCCATTTCCTGGAGCGACCCTCTGCGCAGGTTGACCAGCGGGCCCTGGCCGCCGATCACGAGGCAGGGAGAGTTCGCCCGCCAGGCGTTGGCGATCCCCGTCACGCCATCGGTAGCGCCCGGACCAGCGGTCACGATGGCGCAGCCGACCGTGCCCGGGTGCAGTCGTGCCCATGCGTCGGCCGCGTGGACGGCGGCTTGCTCGTGGCGCACGTCGACGATGCGGATGCCCTCGTCGAGGCAACCGTCGTAGATCGGCATGATGTGTCCGCCGGACAGCGTGAATACGCAGTCGACTCCGGCCTTCTTCAGCGCTCGCGCGGCTAATTTTCCTGCATGCATGGAACCTTCCGTGGAATGCCGTGGCACGGCTGGCACCGGGCGGCCAGCGCGCGCGGCGTTCGGACCACGTAGAAGCCTATATATGCGTGCGCCGTGCAAGGGAAAATCCGAGATCGTGGGCGCGCAGTGACGGCGAAAACGCAATCTCTGCTCTTCGGCGCCGCTAGAATGAATTGTCGGTTTTGAGCGCGAGACCAGGGCCTACGTATGTTCAACAGTGTCAAGGCGGTGACGGTCGGTGTCGTGACCGACATACTCGGTACGTTCTCTTTCGGTATCGTCGCCACTCTCCTGGTGGGCGTGCTCGGCGGGCTCGAAGTGGGATCGATCCCCATGGTGCGTGCCGCCCTCGATCGTACGATGAGCGACGATCCGTACATCGTTTTGAGCCTGATCGGAGGTCTCCTGTTCGCGATCTGCGGCGGCTTTCGTGCCGCACGCATCGCCGACAAGCTTCCGCTCGTCCACGCCGGTATCGTCGGCCTGGCCGCTACCGTCGTCAGCACACCGGTCTCGACCGGCGGCCTGGTCGCGTGGGCTTCGGTTGCGGGCGTCGTCGCCGCAATGCCGGCCGCTCTGGTCGGCGGTGTGTTCGGAGCGCGTCCTCCGCGCCGGTGCCGGATCGCCCGCAGTCAACTCAACCGCAAGGGCGGTCTTCCCTGAAAGGGGCCCGTGCCGCGGTTTGACAGCCCCGCTCTGTCTCCGTAACAGTTGCCGCGAGCCGTCGGGACGCCGAGTCGTTCCGTTCGGGAAAGAGGTGCGAATCCTCTACTGCCCCGCAACTGTGAGGGGGGACGAGGGCCGCAGTTAGCCACTGGACACCGGAGCGCCTGTCGCTCGTCCGGGAAGGCGCGGTCACTAGGACGATACCCGAGTCAGGATACCGAGGCGGCTCGCAACGTGGGTCGCGCCTCTCGAGGGAGAGAAGGCCGCTGTCGGTTTCCGCTCGCCCTCTTTCCTCCTCGGGAGGCGCCTTTGCCGATTCCCGGCGCGGGCCGGGAAGGAGGTGTCCGATGAAGGTTCCGTCCACACGGACGGCAGCCGCCGTGGTTGCTGTCGTTCCGATTCTGCTGACAGTCCAGCTTTTCGCATTCGATTCTCGTCCGGCTTCCGCGCAGGTGACGCCCGCGCCTGGATACATCTTCTCGAGCATGGTTCTCGCCGACACGACGCAGAGCTGCGTCGCCTTCGGGCCCGGCGTGTCGTTCGTGGGAGTCGGTCCTGGTTTCACGGGCCAGGGGCAGTCGATCGTCCGGTTGACGCCGTCCGGTGGAGAAGAGGTCGTCGTATCCGGGCTGAACTCGATCTCCGACTGCGCTTACGATGCGCTCTCCGACACGCTCTACGTAACGGACAACGCACTGGAGGCGGCGGGCGCGATCACCGGCGACACGGTCTTCGCCGTGCCCGCCGTCTCATCGGCCAGCGGCCTGTCGGCCGCGGGGCTCGCGCTGCTGCCGGGCGGGTCGATTCCCTCGGCTGCATCGGTGGCCGTCGACGCGTCGGGAGCGGTCTATGTCACCGACTCGATCGGTGGCGGGCTCGGCTCGGTGTTCAAGGTTCCGGACGGCGCGACGCCGCCGTTCATCG
>SPBQ01000417.1 GCA_004525875.1 Myxococcales bacterium | reverse complement strand
TCGGTCGCCTCGAGCTCGAGCGCACGGGCCAGTAGCTGCTCGACCACGCGCGCTTCGGCCCTCGAAGCCGCAGGCGGCGCCATGATCGAAGAGGACTGCGATGCGAGAGCCAGCGTCGACGGCGGTGCCGCGCCGGGCGCGTCCGCTTGCGCGCAACCCTCGAGGTCAACCGCGGCCAGACGGAAATGAAGTCGCGCGTCGCTCTCGACGACGACGTCGAACGCCACCCGCTCGCCCTTGGCGTCGAGCAGGTAACGGCCTCCGTCCACCGCCTCACGCACCTCCCCCACGAAGCGTGTCAGCGTCTCACCGGCTAGCGGTGGCATAGACAGAGGCGTCGTCTCGCCGTTCTTCGAGAGCTCGGGGACGGCCCCGCCGACCAGCGTCAGCGATTCTGCACCCTGGGCGACAAGTAGCTGCAAGAGCGCGTCGAACGAGGCCACGCCTCATACTGTGCGAGCACGGTCGTCAGCGCCAGCAGGCGCCGGCGTCCGCCGGCATCCGCCCGGAAACAGGCTGCATCGCGCCCGGGCTATGGCCGCGTGCTGTTGAGACCTACGAAGCTGCCGCCATTGTCCTCGGCGAGCTTGCGCATCAGCGCCGCAAAGCGCACCACGCTCGCCGGCATTCCGTTGTTCGCGAAGGCGAACAACACGGGAAAACCCACGGCATGGATCCGAACCCTGCGGCGCCCCGACGCGTCCGCGCGGTTGCGCCCCTCGACCGTGTCGAGCACCGCCTGGATCGACCCGCGCGCGAAGTCGTCGCCGAAGATGTAGAGGCTGATGCGCTTGTCGGTCGCGTAGAAGCGCCGGATGGCCGCGTCGATGCCCTCGACGGGGCTCGAGTTGGAGAACGGAGCCCAACCGGCGAGTCGTTGCAGGATCGCGCGCCGGCGCGCGGGGCTGTCCGGGATCCAGCGGCCGCGGTACTGGGAGAACATGTAGTCGCCCATGTCGTTCATGACCTGGATGCCCTTGACCGTCGGGTAGATGTCGAGAACCTCCTGCGTCTTCTTCACCACCAGCGCCCACGCGTTCTGGTTCATCGAGCCCGACGTGTCGATGATGAAGATGATGTACTCGCTGTCGACGGGCACGCCACCGATCGTCGAGTCGGACGCCTTGCGAACGTAGCCCGAGCCGAGCAGCCTCTTCATATCATCACTGAGTCCCTGAGCGGCGCGCTCGAGCTGCCCTTCGATCACCGCCTGGGCTTCCTGTTCGGTGCGCGAGGTCTGGTACTGCCCGCGCAGCGCTGCGAGATCCTTCTCCAGGCTCGCCAGCCGCCGCCGCGCCGCCGCGAGGTCATTGCGGCGATCCTCGAGCTCATCACTCACCTTCTCCCCATCCGCGATGGTGGACGGCAGCTTCTGGCTCAGCTCGTTGACGATCCCTGTGAGATCGGTCGCGAGCCCCTCGATGACGCCCGGTTCCGAGACCTTGACGATCACGAGCAGGAGAATGATAGCGCCGAAGCCGCACGAGACTACGTCGCGGAACGACAGGTTGAAGATATCGACGCTGCGGCGCTTGCGACGACTCATGGCCAGTCCCTCGACGGTGTCATGAACGCGCCCCTCGTATCGAGCGCCAGCTTCCAAAAAGCCGCAGCAGCGTAGGAATCACCCTCCATCGGAAACAGGATCGTGTTCACGGGCACTCCGCTCGGGAGCTCCTTCTGGGCGCCGCCGAAGTGCTTGAGCCGATCGTCGCCCGAGACCGTCGTCCCGCGCGGCTTGCTCTTCCCCTGCGTCGGCAGGCCGTCGGTCACGAGAATGATGTTGTCCGGACGCGGTGCCAGCTGGGCCGCCGCCTCGAACGCGCTGTGAAGGCTGGTGCCGCCGCCGGGCACGGCCTGGCGAAGCGATCGTACCACCGAGGCCACGTCCTCCTCCTTGGCCGTCTCGAGCCAGGTCGTCATGGTCTCCCCGGCCACGGGGCGTGCAGCGGTGTCGAATGTGTAGACCTGGAACCGGACCCCCGGCGTGAGGTTGGCGACCAGCCACTCCGCCGTCGCGACCGCGCGCTGCCACTTCGGTGCAGCACGCCTCTGGTTTTCGCTCATGTAACGGCGCCGCAGTACGTTCACGAGCGACTCGTCGAGCATGCTCGCCGAAGCGTCGAGCAAGATGAGGACACGCCGGCCGCCCATCTTGAGACCAGTCACGTACTGCCGATCCCCCTCCCCCGTCACATCGAGTATCTGCTTGCCCTTGTCCTTACCGATCTCGGCCTGCTCGCCGAGCACCTTCTTCTTCTCGTCCAGATCCTTGAGATCGGTCGAGAGCGCGTTGTTGTGAGCCCGCAAGGCCGCCGTCTCCGCTTCCAGCGCAGCGACCTCGGCCTCGAGACGAACGAGTGATCTGGAGGCGTTCGCAGCCTCGGTCACGGTCGCATCTAGTTCCTCGGTCGCCGACAACAGCGCCCCACGCGCCGTCGCCAGTCCCTCGGATGCCACCAGCGTCTCGCGCTCCAAGCGCACCACCTCCGAGCGCAGGTCGGCGAACGCGTTCTCTCGATTGCGGACCGTATCGGTATTGAGGATGAGGACGAGGAGCACCACCGCCCCGAATCCACAGAACATGATGTCCAGAAACGAGAGCGAAAAGGGAGATACCGGACGGCGCTTCACGCTGAATTCTTGCTCGATGCCCGCACAATCGTTGCTCAGCTCTTCAGGCGCCGGATGAACCAGTGATCAACGTAACGCTCGGTGTCGAGGACCAGACGCTCCTGCATCAGTTGCAGCTGATGGATCAGAAACATCAGCACGATGCTGATCATCAGCGCGATGAACGTCGAGTTGAACGCCGTACCAAGACTGGCGGTCACGCCCGTGATGTCGCCCTCGACCGCACGGTGGGCCTGGCCGAGCGCATCGCCGATACCACGTACCGTACCGATGAACCCGACCGATGGAATCGCCCAGGCGACGTAGCGGATGATCGAAAGCTCCGACTCGAGCCGCTCTCCCTCCGACTCGCACACGTTGCGCGCGGCAGTGGACACGTCCTGCACGTTGCCCGTCGCACCGAAGCGTTCCACACTCGTCAGCAGCGCTCTCGGGGGCAGCATCTCGCGCTCCTCGGCCGGAAACGCCTCGAGCCGAGCGGCGAGCTCGCGCGCGTCCTCGCGGCCGATCGGTAACGTCTCGGGCAAGGCGAGCAGGTCGGTCTCGAGCAGCGCCTGCTCGCGATAGGTGGCCAACCCCTTGTAGCCCAGGATCGC
>SPBQ01000494.1 GCA_004525875.1 Myxococcales bacterium | reverse complement strand
GGCCAACACTGCGCAGTGCGACAGAGCGTACGGTGCTTGCCTCGAGGGGCGCGGATGCTCGGTCGACTGAAGATTCAATACAAGGACGTAGGAGAAAATCTCATGAAGAAGTTTATCGGAATGATCTCGGTTGCTGCACTCGCGGCGGGCGTGCTGACGCTCGCGCTGGCCGTGGAGCCGGTGCAGGCCGCGGGCGGTGTCAAGGTCGGCGGGCTCAAGTGCAACGAGGCCAGCGGCTGGGGCCTCGTCATCGGGTCCTCACGCGACATCAAGTGCGTCTTCACAAACACGAAGGGCGAGTCGCATAGATACGAGGGCAAGATCCGCAAGTTCGGTGCCGACGTCGGCTACAAGCAGAACTCCGTCATTGTCTGGGCCGTGTTCTCGCCGGCCTCCGACGTGGCGCCGGGTGCGCTCGAGGGTGTCTACGTAGGTGCGACGGCCGATGCTTCCTTTGCCGTTGGCTTGGGGTCGAACGTGCTCGTCGGTGGCGGTGACAGCTCGATCGCGCTCCAGCCGTTGAGCTTCGAAGGGATCGAGGGTGTGAACGCGGCTGCCGGGCTTGCGGAGCTTTCTCTCAAGTACGTGAAGTAGGGCGAGCCTCGGTTGGACGGACGCCGACGATCGTCGGCGTCCGTCCAACTGCCAGAGGCGGCGTCGTGCAGCGTTACGGGTAACTCGCCGGGCGAGCTACCCGGCCGTCCTCTTCGAAGGGACGCGCTGCCCACCGGGCTTGGGCGTCAGCACCCGCCGATGGGCAGGGTCCACGATGAAGGCGCCGCTCAGCGCCGTGCGTCCGATCAGCATCCGGAAGATCATATCCTCGCGTGCGACGAGACTCACCTCGATCTCGCGCTCGACAGGGCCGACGCGCAGCAATGTCTTGACGAAGTAGCGCGTCGCGTAGTGACCTGTGCTTGCGCGAACGCGGCCCCGGCGCGAGATCGTGGCAGCGACGCGGATGCGACGATTTTTCTCGTGGCGGTGCAGGACGACGTCGAAGGCGATGCGGTTGCCGCCGAGCTCTTCTAGGTGGTCGACGTGCAGCGCGCTGCTGCGCGCGCCGGTGTCGATCTTGGCTCTCAGGCCCTCGATGCCCCAGTCGGGCAGGTCGACGAGCTCGTTCCAGCCGATCAGGTGAAGCCCGCCGTGGGCGCTTTCTCTCTCGGTCACAAGCGATCGGTGCCTCGCGTAGGGGAGCGGGAATCTACGCGGAACGGGGCTGTCCGACAAGCGGGCGCTCAGGCGCGACGGTAGGCCACGAACGTCAAGTCGTCCGGCTTCGACGGCCGGTCCGTCGAGGAGCTGCGCATGCGCGCAAGACATTCCCGGGCGAGATCGTCCGCCGCACGCTCCAGCGATCCCTTGCGGATCGCGTCGACGATCTCGCCGAGCTCGAAGTTGTCGAACAGTCCGTCGCTGCCGACCAGCAGTGTGTCGTACCGCGCCAGCTCGAGCGGCGAGCCGACTTCGATCCGCATGTCGGCCGAGCCGGCCAGGTTCGACACGACGTGACGCTCGTCGTGGTCGAGGAGCGCCTCACTCTCCCCGAGCATCCCGGACTCGAGCGCGTAGCCCACGGGCGAGTGAGATACGGTGAGCAGCTTGACGCGTCCGCGCTGCCCGACGACGAGGATCGCCGAGTCGCCTGCGTGGTACGGTCGCACATGGACACCGTCGATCTCGACGACCGCCAAGGTCGTTGCTCCTCCCGAGCCCTGGTCGAGGACGGCCCGGTTCGCATTCTCGAAGCCGTTCATGATCGCGCCGCGAAGCTCGAGCCCGTCATCCGTCGCGTCGTCCGCCGCCTCAACGGCCGGGCCGAGCGCCTCGACGATGCGCTCCAGCGCGATCGCGGAGGCCCGCTCTCCGGCCGGGTGGCCGCCCACGCCGTCGGCGACGGCCAGAACGCCCTGGGTGTCCGTGACGGGGATCACGGCGGCGGCGTCCTCGTTCGGCCCGGGGTGGTCGGGGCAGCCGGTGGAGAACGCCGCGATGCGGCCGGTGAGGAAATCGCCGGCGATTGCCGTTTCCATCGTGGAACGCACGAGTAACAGCGGGCCTGACGGGAGAGGCTTCGTCATCGCTGATGACCGATCACCACAGTCTCACTCACGGCCCGCCCTGCGGCCGCACCAGGGGCAGTAGTCCCAGTAGTCGGTGAGCACGCCCCAGCCGCAGCCGCGGCACGGCTTGCCGGGGTCGGGCACACGCCAGCGACGGCGGACCTTGGCGCGGCACCACGGGCAGTAGCGCATGTAGGGCATGAGGTCGCGTCGCGAGCAAGACGCGTTGTGGCAGCGCGCCGTATAGCGAACGTCGCTGTACTCTTTGTTCGAGTGCGGCTCGTAGCCGGGCCCGAAGCACCACGCGCAGAAGCGCCAGTCGAGCTTCATTCCGCGCTTGCAGCGCCGGCAGTTGGCCGGAAAACCGTTCTCGCCGTCGTGGGTGCTGCGCGACGCGCCGCACCAGGGGCAGCTGTGCATGACCTCCGAGACCGGCCCGTCGCAGCGCGAGCAGGCATGACGCGTGTCCAGCGCACGGCGGTAGAGCCGCACGAACTGCTTCCGACGGATCTCCTTCCACGCTGGCCCCGTGTCCGCATACGACGAGGTGCGCCTGCGCCGGGTCTTGGTCGTGCGTCCGTTGAGTGCGCCGGTGCGTATCCG
>SPBQ01000098.1 GCA_004525875.1 Myxococcales bacterium | reverse complement strand
TGCGATCTGGTCGAAGTCGTCGAAGGCGGTGTCACCCTGGACGACGATGTCGAACATGCGCTGGCCGGGTGCCGCCGTACCGGAGAAGGTGTTGGCGAAGAAGAGGTTCACCAGGTAGTCGCCGTTCGGCAACAAGAAGCCGTAGGCGAGCTCACTGCCGCCGACCTCGTCCCAGTGCTCGCAGCGGAACAGATCGGTCGTGGCCTCGTCGCTGCAGCCGAACAGCTCGTCCAGCCCGTTGATGACGCAGTTGCTGCCGCCGCCGCCGAGCCCGCAGGCACCGGACTGCCCGGACTGGTTGTACGCGAAGTCCGCGTGCCAGCGTTGACCGCGGCAGTCGATCCGCTCGCCCGCGCAAGCGGGCCCCGTCGTGCCGGCGTTGATACGGATCGGACGGCCGGTGAACAGGTCGACGGCTACCGCGCCGAAGCAGAGATTGCGCGCGTCGTCGAGGCAGGGATCGACGACGTCGGCGAGCCCGTCGTTGTCCGTATCGATCTCGTTGCAGGCGAGACCGCCGGGGCCCAGGCACTGGTCGGCGGCTTCATCGCAAGTCGCCTCGCAGCCGATGGTATCACCGAAGGCAGCGCACGGATCGCCAGCGTGGACCGAGCACGTGCCCGCCTGGCAGGCATCGACTCCGTTGCAGTAGTTCCCGTCATCGCAGCTCGCGCTGTTGTCGTCGTGGACGCAGCCGAGCTCGGCCGAGCACGCGTCGTCGGTGCAGGGATCGTCGTCGTCGCAGCGGACCGCGTCGGCCGCGAAGAAGCAGGCGTCGATGTTCTCGTCGCACGCGTCGAGCGTGCAGTCGAGGCCGTCGACGCAGCTCGGAGCGGTGCCGTCGACGCAGCCGAGCGCGGAGTCGCAGGTCTCCGCGCCGTTGCAGAACAGGCCGTCATCGCACTGCGGGACCGGGCCGGTGACGCAGCGGCCCGCGATGCACGTCTCGAGGCCGTTACAGGCGTCGGCGTCTCCGCACTCGGTATCGGTCTCGCAGAGCGTTTCGAGCGTGGATGTCGTGGTGGTGGAGGTGGTCGTGGACAGTGTCGTTGTCGACACGGCGCCCATCGGTGCGAACACGGCGAGCGAGTGCGCGCTGCGACGCGGGTCGGTGTTGAGCCAGCCGACGAGCACGGTCTTCGGTGTAGGGACCGCCATGGTGGAGGCGGCGCTGCTCGATCCGCCGCAGCTCTGCTGCCACCGCTCGATCTGTCGTCCGTGCCAGGGGACGAAGACGGACGGGTTGCCGTTGGTGACGATGTCTACGATCCAGGCGCCCGGAACGCCGGCGTCGATCGAGGTCAGCGTGGGCTGGAGGGTGTCGTCGCGCGCATCGGTGGCCACGCTGAGCGGCGACACGGGGGCGGCGTTGTAGAGGACGAAGGCGCCGCCGTGGCGATTGTTGACACGGCTGGTGGTTGTCTGCGGAAAATCGATCTCCACGTCGGCGGTTCCTGCCGGGGGATCGATCAGATAGAAGATGCCGTTGCAGGCACGGAACGAGTCCGACGGTGATACCGTCGATACGGCGCGATCCAGCGCCACGCCCGCCCAGCGGACCGCCGCACCCGGACCGGTCAGGTCACAGTCCTGGTCGGTTTCTTCCGCTCCCACCGTGACCACCAGGATTCGGCCGGTGCGTGCGGCGACCGTGACGGCGGGAAGCACGAGTCGATCGTTGGCGACGTCCTCGCAGACGCTCACGATAGAGGCCTCGTCGAGGTAGATCTCCGACTGTGCCGGCGATGCGAGTGTCGTGGAGGTCAGCGCCGCCAGCGTCGTTGTCGTCGAGCCGCTAGCGATGGCCGACAGCGTGACGGTCGTCGACGCGGCAGTCGGCGGCAGCGTCGTTGCAGTGATCGGGGCCGCGACCACGGGCGCGGTTAGACCGGCGAGGAGAACGCCGAGGAAAGCCGCCAGGAGGGGAGCACAGGTGCGCTTTGTCATCGGTTCCTGGTGAGGAGCTGGTCTTGACGCACCCGAACGGGTCAGGCGTTTCCACGCGACAGCGATGCGCTCACCGGCGGGTCGGGGCGGTCGCATGCGCGCGTCAGCGCGTGGCTGCACAGGTAGGCCTGGAGCCAATCCGCAACCAGGCGATGCCCCTCCGCATTCCAATGATTGTCGGCCGGGAGCGTGTAGGAAATCCCGTTTTCAGCGGCCTCCCGCAGGGCCGGACCGAGGTTCACGAGGCCTGCGCCGAGCTCGTCGGTGAGCGCCGCGAGCTCGTCTTCGAGCTCGCGGTGACTCTCATCGATGTTCATCACCACAACGTGCGCACCGGAGGCACTGGCTGACTCGGTGAAGCGCGAGATGAGCGCTCTCGTGAGCATCCACGCGTCGCCGTCGGGCGAGTATAGGTCGCGTCCGCGAAGATTGCGTGACCGCTGCCAGGTCCAGCGCAGCAGCACGCTGCGGTCGGCGAGGGGCCACGTGTACTGCTCGAGGTCCTCGGCCGCGAGTTCCTCGGGGCTCGGGACGGGAACTCCGCTGAGGGCGAGCGCTCCGGAATCGGAGAGCGTGAAGTAGGGCTTGGCGTAGAACAGGAAGCCGCTGTCGTTGCGCTTCATGTGGTAGAACGCGAACGCGAGCACGACGACGTCGAGTTCGTATGTCCGGGCGTCCTGCTCGTAGTAGAGCAGCATCTGATCGGTGCCGTAGCCCCGCACTCCGAAGTTCAAGAACTCGACGTTCTCGAGGCGCTCGCCGAGCCGCTCGACGTAGGTCTCCTCGTCGTTGACGGTCTCGCCGAAGGTCTGCGAGCAACCGAACACACCGACACGCGCCGCGCCGTGCCTCTTCTCCGACGCCACGTCGTGCAGCCCCCGCATGCCGCGGTTGTTGGTGTGGACCGAGACCTCGTAGATGCCGGGCTTGACGTGCGTCACGTCGACGTTCGGTCGGATCCGCCAGCCGAGGTTGCGGTCGGGCTCGTCGAAGGAGGACGGGTAGGATGTCGTGCCGTACTTGTCGCGACGGCTCTGCCACTCGGACCACGCGATGCGGGCCTGGACGCTCTCGGGCACGCCGAACCGCGGCAGCCTCTGCTCGCGCTCCTCGTCGAGCACGACGCGCAGGCCGACCTCGAGCGAGAAGAGCACGACCAGCAGTGAGGTGACGGCCAGGACCGGGCCGATCCAGAACCGCCTGCGCGCGTCGGCGTTCATGCGAGCCCCACCTCGCGGTGCTGTCCTAGCCAGGCCCCGAGGACGAGAACCAGCCAGGCCGGGAACTCCGCTCGCGACTGTCCGCCGTCGATGCCGGCCTGCAGGCGGGCGAGACCGTCCACGGAGAAGCCGCGATCGATGAGCTGACTGCAAGAGTCGGACAGGACCTCGCGTAGATTCCCGCGCAGCCACGTTCCGATCGGTACTTCGAATGGATGCTTCTTGCGGTGCACGACCGAGTGCGGCAGGTGTCGCTCCGCGATCTCCTTGAGCATCAGCTTGCCCGAGCCGGGCATCCGGCGCAGACCGCTCGGCACGCGCAGCGCCCACTCGGCGAGCCGGTGGTCGAGAAACGGCGTGCGTGCCTCGAGGCTGTGGGCCATCGTCATCTTGTCGACCTTCATCAGCAGGCCCTCGGGCAGACGGATCTCCACGTCGCGCATGCAGGCTGCCGCGACGGGATCCCAGGAGCCGTTCAGGCGCGGGACCAGAGAGCTGATGCCGTTGGGCGGCGAGGCGAGCATGCGGCGCCGGAGTTCGGGACCGTACAGGTCCATGCGGCCGGCGCTGTAGATGCGCGTGACGAAGGCGTCGTGGAAGTTGATGCCGTCGGAGCCGCCGATGTCGCGCAGCCGCTGTAGCCGCGGATAGTCGCGCTCGACGGGTCCGAGGCAGGCGAGCGCAGAGCGTCTGAGCGCGCGTGGCAGCTTTAGCATCCACGCGAGCTCGTTCTCGCGACCGTACACGTCGTAACCGGCGAACATCTCGTCTCCGCCCTCTCCGGTGAGGACCACCTTGACCTGGCTGGCCGCCAGCTCCGACACGAGATACGTCGGCACGGCGGCCGGGTCGCCGAGAGGCTCGTCGAGCGAGGCGACGACCCGCGAGAACAGGTCGGCGCCGATCTGGTCGACCACGATGGGGTGATGCTGTGTCTCGATCTCTCGCGATACCTGCAGGGCGACGTCGGACTCGTCGACGGAGGCTTCGGCGAAGCCGACCGAGAAGGTGTGGAGGCTGCGATTGGTCACTCGCTGGGCCATCGCTGTGATGAGGCTCGAGTCGAGCCCGCCCGAGAGCAGGGTGCCGACCGGTACGTCCGCCTCGACGCGCAGCGTGACGGCCTCGATCAGTAGCTCCTCGAGCTCGGCGATGGCCTGGTCGTGCCCGCCGAACTGGTTGTTCTCGGGGTGCAGCGGGGGCTCCCAGTAACGCGCGATGCGAATGTTCCCGCGCTGGACGACCATCAGATGAGCGGCCGGTAGACGCTTGACGGCCGCCAGCAACGTGTGAGGTGCGAGGATGAACTGGTACTTCAGGTACTGGTCGACGGCCTCGACATCGAGGTGTGTCGGGACGGCCTTGTCCTCCAGTATCGTACGCAGCTCCGAGCCGAACACGAGTCGGCCATCGGCCTGCGCATAGTAGATGGGTTTCTTTCCGAGGCGGTCCCGGGCCACCAGCAATCGGTCGTGGTTCTCGTCCCACACGGCGAGTCCGAACATGCCGCGCAGCCGAGCGATCAGCCCCTCACCCCACGCCTCATAGCCGTGTACGATGACCTCCGTGTCGCTGTGGTCCGTGGCGAAAGTGTGACCGAGCCCTTCGAGCTCGCTGCGCAGCTCGGCGTGGTTGTAGATCTCGCCGTTGAACACGACCCAGACCGTGGAGTCTTCGTTGTGCATCGGCTGTGTGCCGTCGCTGAGGTCGACGATCGAGAGCCGGCGCATGGCCAGCGCACAGCGGTGTCGAGGGTCGAGGTAGTCGCCGCCCTCGTCCGGGCCACGATGGACGATCGAGGCGTTTCGCCGACGAGTGCGCTCGAGATCAGCGCGGCGCCCGTCCAGGGAGAGCTCTCCTACGATTCCACACACAGTGTTCGATGCCTCCGCGGATCCTTGTCAGTCGGCGCGCCGGACCGGCTTGGTTCCGGCGGCGCGCGCAAGCTGTGTGTTTCCGTCGATGATCGCGCCGATGAAGCGGGTCGCGGCCACGGTCGCGACGTCGTGACCGATCGCAGTCCAGTGCTTGTCGAGCGGCAGGTACAGGGCGTCGCGATCCTCGCGCGCGCGGAACCCCGGCAGCAGGTCGAGTGTCGGCACGCCTCGCGCCTCGAGGAACTTCGCGATCCGTCGGCTCGGCGCGGCGCGATCGTACACGCTACGGGGTGCGCCGGTCTGATCGATGAGCGCGTCCCAGGGGCCGTCGACCACTTGTGCGTGGTCAGGGATGATCATGACTGCGAGCGGCAGCCCGCGCTCTTCGCAGGCCCGTACCAGATCCTCGAGCGCCTCCAGGGACGGCTGCGTGATCGGCCTGGCGACCTCCTCATCGATGAGGAAGATCTCCGCGATCCGTCGCGCACTCTCGCCCGCCTCGGCGCCGCCGTGGCCTCTCAATCGTCGCTGGATGGGCCACAGGAAGTGATAGAACTGAGAATGCAGCTTGATGAAGCGCCGCACGGGGTAGGGGATGAGTCCTTCGTGGCGGGTTCCGTCGACAAGGTAGCCGTCATCCACTCGCAGGGGCTCGCCGGCGTTCTCGCTGAAGTCGTTGCCGACGAAGAATCCGAGGATCACCAGGTCGGCGTCGAGGTCATCACCGTAGGTCTCGAGCGTGGCGAGGGCTTGCCGCGTGGAGTATCCGGGCACGCCCATGTTGATGATCTCTACGTCGCGCTCGAGGAAGCGCTCGTCGAGCGTGTCCTCGAGCTGCTCGACGACCGTCTCTTCGAGGTCGACGCCGACGCCCATCACGAACGAGTCACCGAGCATCAGTATGCGCAGCTCGCCGTCCGTCTTTTCGAGGTATTCGCGATCGTCTCGCAGGCCCTGCGAGGTCACGCGGATGGAGGTCCGGTACTCCGGGGTGTCGAGCACGCCTTCGTAACCGGATCGCAGTCGGTACGACGTGCTCGCGTCGGCGGCGAACAGGTCGCGCGGGAAGCGATAGGTGAGCTGGGGCGCGAAGAGACGAATCATCCCCTCGGTGCTGACGAGCATCACGGCGAGCGTCATCCCCGCGAGGAAGAAATTGAAGGCGAGCTTCTTCACGACGGGCGTCCGGCGAGCGCCCCCACCTCGTCGTGGTCAAGAGCCACGGCGGACTCGAAGCGAGCCTCGTCGTAGGCGCCCTCGTACAAGGCGTCGAAGCGCTCGGCGATACGCCCGAACGCGTAGCGCGCCTGGACCCGGGCATGGGCGCCTGCGGCCAGCGCTCGGCGCAGCTCGCGCGAGCGCGCGAGGCGGCGTACGGCAGCGGAGATTGCGTCGCTGTCACCGGCATCGACGAACACGCCGCTCTCACCGTCGACGAGCATCTCCGGCATCGCGCCGGCGCGCGAGAGGACGATGGGCAGGCCGGTCGCCATCGCCTCTAGGATAGCGTTCGGCATGTTCTCGCCGTGCGACGGCAGCAGGTAGATGTCGGCCTCGGCCAGTTGCTTCCATTTCTCGTCGCTTCCGACCGGGCCGAGGAACTCGATATTGGAGGCCGTTCCGAGGGCAGCGATCAGCGAGCGCAGCGCCTGAGCCGACTCGATGTTCTCGTCGGGGCCGCCGAAGACGAAGCGGACGGGCAAGTCCTTCACCCTGGCTGCGGCGCGGACGATGTCGAAGTGGCCCTTGCGCTGGCAGACAGTCCCGATCGTGAGTATGCGAAGCTCGCCTCCGCGGCTGCGGGGAGGAACGGCGTTCTCGAGCTCGACGCCGTTCGGAACGACGTGAACGGGGCGCGACGGCAGCAGCTCACGGACCATTGCGCGCCAGTACTCGGACAGCACGACGATCTCGGAAGCGGAGGAGAGGCCGATCCTGATGGCCGTCTTCGCCGGCCTGCCGGCGTTGCAGTACCAGGTATCGAACGAGCCGCCATGCAGCTGGACGAGCACGCGTCGCCCGAACAGTCGGGCGAGCATGCAGTAGCCGATGCTCTGGGCGAAGTTGACGCCGCCCCACGAAGCCTTCACGTGCACGGTGTCCGGCTTCTGGCGGCGCAGCGCGCCGACGAAGTCGACGAACTTACGCAGCTGATAGGTGAGGCGCTCCCACAGCGGCCGCGACGGGTCGCGTCGGCGTGCCGTGTTGAACAGCTGCATCCGGTGGCGTCTCGCCGTTGGTGAGCGCAACAGCATCGACACGCCGATCTCGACTCCGCCGGTGAGTGGCGGCTCCGGCAGGGGCCCCACGAGGAGGACTCCGCCGGTGCCGTCACCCGGCTGTGTTGGTTGCCCGAGCATCTGTTCAGCCGGCGAGCGCGCTGTAGCGCGTGACGAGCGGTGCCTCGGGAGCGGCCACGCCGACCAGGTCGATCAGGACCTGCTGCTTCGCCATCAGGCCGGGGATCTGCCGGTACTCCTCGTCGCCGTTGCCGATCACGAGGACGTCACTCTCGGCGATCACCTCTTCCATGCTGTTGCGCAGCAGGTTCCGGATGTGAGGGATGTGGCTCTCGACGTACTCGCGGTTGGTGCCGATGAGCTGGGCGACCTGGACGCGCGTGTCGTAGATCGAGACCTGGAGTCCCTTGCCGAGCAGCGTCTCGATGATACTGACCATCGGGCTCTCGCGTAG
>SPBQ01000267.1 GCA_004525875.1 Myxococcales bacterium | reverse complement strand
GGCCCGGTTCATGTTGGAGATCGCGCCGTCGGCGCCGAAGATGATCAGTGCGCCGGCCATCGAATCGAAGATGCCCTCGAGATTTTCGACCGACACCGTCGTCGCGCCGAGCTCGTGCGCCATCGTGTTGAACGCACTGGCGAGCACCCCGATCTCGTCTTTCGACCCGAGCTCGACCCGGGTGTCGAGGTGCCCCTCTCCGATTCTGACAGCGGCCGCGTGGAGGACCTGGATCGGTCCGCTAATCGAGCGCCAGACGAGGAAGCCCAGCACTGCCGCCGCCAGCGCGGCGACGACGCTGGTGGCGAGCGCGACGCGCGTGGTGGTGGCGTTGCGATCGACGATCCAGCGCAGCTGACCGCCCAGCCGTTCCTGCGCGTAGCCGAGGTAGCCGTAGACTGGGGGAAGCAGCTCGCCTTCGACGAACGGCTCGAGCTCCTCGTCCAGGTACGCACGTGCACTCATCCGGTCGCTAGCGAAGCGCTCGTTCAGGACACGCGCGTACTCGCCGAGCGCCCGCCCATCGCGCGCGAGCGGACCCAGCCACCGGTTCGCCATGCCCTCACCGTCGGCCTTCTCCGCACGTCGCAGATGGTGCTCGAACCGCTCGACGGCCGCATCGAGGCGCTCGGCGGCGCCCGGGCCGGCCGCCCGGGGCGTGGCCGGACGATCTCCGGGACCACGCGATCGACTCGCGCCGACGACTTCGTAGGCGGACGCCTGAAACTCGTTGAGCGCCAGCGCCATCTGCGTGGCCGTCTCGATGCGCCCTAGCGCGCTCTCCGGGGCGTCGTCCCCGGGCGGCTCGATCACGACCACCAGACCGTAGATCTCGATTTCCGGGGGCGAGGCGCCCTCCAGGCGGGCGGCCGTCGGCGTCCCTTTCACCTTGTTGCTCTGCTTGATGCCTTCGCTGCGGATGTCGCGAGCAACCCAGTCCCCACCCTCGACCAAGCAGATCACCTCGACATGGTCGCCCACGCGCAGGCGCTCGAACGCCCTAGAGGAGTCGTTTCCGCCGAACGTCGTGTCGGCCCGCACGTGGACCGGCGTGCCATACAGAGTGATCGTGCGACTCGTTTCGTCGAGCTCCTGGATCTTGCCGCGCAGCTTGGGACGGCGCTGGCCCGGATGCACCTCGACATCGCTGGCGACGAAATGACCGCTCGGGCTCCATGTGCCCTCGATCTCGAGAGAGACGGCGTCGAGATCCAGGTGCTTGAGATCCACACCGCTCTTCGAACGCAACGTGGCGACCGCAGTGCCGAGCTGGCGGGTATTGACGAACGAGGTAAGCCCCACGACAACGACGAGCGAGACGAGCGCCATGAAGGCGAGCGTGAGTCTGACCAGTAGGCTCATCGAAACATCACGGCGACGGGCAGCTGAACTCCTGGACGCGCTCGTTGTCGAAATCGGTCACGTAGACCGACCCCGCTCCGCCGAGCGCTACCGCATGAGGCGAGCTGAATTGGCCGGCGGCAGCGCCCGCCGATCCCCAACTGTCGAGGAATACTCCCGTCGACGTGAAGACCTGTACACGGTTGTTGCCGCTGTCGGCAATGTAGACGTCGCCGGAAGCACTCACCGCCACGCCACGCGGAGTATTGAACTGACCGGGCCCGCTCCCAAGCGTGCCCCATGACGTGAGGAACGTCCCCGTCGAGGTAAACTTCTGGATGCGATGATTGTCGCGATCCGTGACGTAGACGGCGTTCGACGGATCCACCGCGAGGCCGCGTGGGATGTTGAACTGTCCGTTACCCGTCCCGAAACCGCCCCACGAGGTGAGAAACGTCCCGGCCGCGCTGAACTTTTGAATCCGCTGGTTCCCCGAGTCGGCCACGTAGATATTGCCCGCACCATCGACGGCGACATCACGAGGCAGGACGAACTGGCCGTTGCCGGTACCGAAGGTCCCGAATGCCATGATGAAGGCGCCACCCGGACCGAACCCCTGTATGCGGTTGTTAGTGCGGTCGGCCACGTAGACGTTTCCAGCCGCATCTGTCGCGATGCCGCGCGGGCGATCGAACTCTCCGTTACCCTGGCCGAGGCTGCCCCACTCCAGCAGCCAGGTCCCGTTCGACGTGAAGCGCTGGGCCCGGTCGTTGCGCGAATCGGCAACGTAGACGTCGACTGCGAGGCCTACCGCGATACCGCGCGGGCCGTTGAACAGGCCCGGTCCGCCGCCCGGAGCGCCCCACTGTCGGACGAACGTGCCGCAGGGCCCCGCCGGCAGCGTGGTGGTCGTCGTACCGCCGCCGAGAGTCGTGGTGGTGGCAGCGAACGTCGTCGTCGTAGCGCCGAAGGTCGTGGTGGTACCGCCGAGCGTCGTCGTGGTACCCCCGAAGGTCGTGGTGGTACCGCCGAGCGTCGTCGTCGTAGCGCCGAAGGTCGTGGTGGTACCGCCGATCGTCGTCGTCGTGGCCCCGAAGGTCGTGGTGGTACTGCCGAGCGTGGTCGTCGTGCCCCCGAGGGTCGTGGTGGTCGTATCGAGCATCGTCGTGGTCGCACCGATTATCGTGGTGGTCGTCGTCGAGTCGAGCGTCGTCGTCACCAGGCCGTTGAAGTCGCAGCTGAGATTCACGAGCCCGTCATCGAAGAGGTCGCAGTCCAGGTTGGAGCCGAGCAACGCGTTGCCCCAGCGACAGAGGGCGCAGTCCGCGACCTCGGACAGGCAGTTCGTCAGCGCCGGATCCCCGGCGCCCCCCGCGCATGCCCCGGCGGTGAACGCAGCGCCGCCGCACGCGGTGGCTTCGGCGGCCAGCTTCTCCTTCGCGCGCGCCACCTTCGACGAGGCTGTTGCGGCGACGACACAGCCGACCGGCGGCGCTTCCAGCCCGTCGTCGCCCAGCGCCTTTTTCGCACAGCTGCCGGCCTCCTTGATCTGCGAAGAGAACAGCTTCTCGAAGCGCTTGATCACGCGCTCCTGACAGCGCGCGAGCGCCGGATCGGACGACGCGGTAGCGAGAGAGACCCCCTCGAGCACACGTCCGTGCGCGCCACGCTCGACCGGCGCCGGGGCAGACATCGCTATGCTCGTGGACGGGCTGAAGCACTCCAGACAGTCGGCAAGCTCAGTGGCATCGTTGATCCCGGGCGTCACGCCTCCGGCGTCGGACATTTCGCAGGGCCCGCCGCAGTCCATCGGGTACGGCCGCCCCTGACACCGACTCGCCACGCCGGACCGCTGTCGCGACAGCGCAGTGGCGAGCTTGCCACGAGAATCTTGAGCAACACAGGCTGCGGCATCGCTGGTCGAGGCCTTCCCCAGACCAATGTCCTTCACGCACAGGACGGTCGCCTTGCCGTACGCCGCGACAACCTTGCGCGAGTCTTTCAGAAAGCCCGCCGCGCACTTCGAATGCACCTTGTGGAGCGGGAACGCCAGGGCGGTCGCGGGAACCGCGTGCGCCACAGTCAACGCGAGCAGGATCTGGAGGGTGCGTTGTCGGGTCGTCATCGGTCGATTCCCTACGGGCCCTTGGCCTTGAAGCCGTTGAGCGTATTCTTCTTCGTCAACGTGAAGGTGGTCTGCCAGCACGCGCTGCTCGTGCCGTCGTCCGCGATGAGCTGCGCGGTGACCGGCAGCGCGTAGGGACCGAGCGGAAACGCGAGCGCGGCCCCTTTGCCTTTGGCTTGGACCTGCGACTTACCCGCGTCGCCGGATTTGAGCTTCATCTGCTGGACGCCGCCCGCCAGAGCGTCGCGATCGTTGTACTTGAACCCGGACTTGCCGGCAGTCTTCCAGCACGGCTTGCCGCTGCAGGTCCCCTGCGACGGCACCACCGATTCGAAGAACATCCCGTCGCCGTCGTACAGGCACACGTGATAGCCGGCGAGGGCGTTGCCGAGAGGATCGAGGAAGTCGGTCAGTGCGGTGGCGGCCCCATTACCGAGCTTCCACTTGAACTTGTCGCCGTCGCCCCCCTTGATGGTCAGCGAGAGCACCGACTTCTCGGCGGCGCCCGTAACGCAGCTGGTCGCCGGCACGACATCACAGATCCCGCCGGGCGTCGTGATCGTAGTAGTCGTCGTGCCGCCGCCAACCGTGGTCGTGGTCGCGCCGAGTGTCGTCGTCGTACCGCCCTGAATTGTCGTGAAGCGGCGCGCGACGATCGCATCGTAGCTGCTGTCCTGCTCGTACCCTTCCGATGCCACGACGAAATCGCCGTTGGCGGCCACCGCGATGGCGACCTGCTCCTGGTCGGCGCTGGTCGTGACGTTGACCTGCGTGTCGCCGCCCAGCGGTGCACCCGCTGCATTGTAGCGACGGAGGAAGACGCCGAGCTCGTCGCCGTCCTGCGTGAAGCTCTCCCAGGCGACTACGAACCCGCCGTCCGGAGTGGACGCGATGGAGACGTCATCCTGGCTGTACGTCGTGTAGACGTTGACCTGGAACTCGGCGCCCACCGGCGCGCCCGCACTGGTGAAGCGCTGTGCGAAGATGCCGTTGGTGTCGCCGTCCT
>SPBQ01000066.1 GCA_004525875.1 Myxococcales bacterium | reverse complement strand
GGCGGTGCCGGGCACGGATTGGGCTCACAGCTTCCCGATCCGAGATCGTTGCCGCCTTCGGCCGCGCAGTGCTCGGCCGTCAGCTGCAAGCACGCGTTCGCTTCCTCGCCCGCGAGGCAGCAGCGAGTTGGCGGCGGCGGCGCGGGACACGGATCGGGCTCACAGCTTCCCGATCCGAGATCGTTGCCGCCTTCGGCGGCGCAGTGCTCGGCCGTCAGTTGCAGGCACACGTTCGCTCCCTCGCCTGCGAGGCAGCAGCGCGTCGGTGGCGGCGGGGCCGGACACGGGTCGGGCTCGCACGTGCCGGGTCCGAGATTGGCGCCGCCTTCCTCGGCACAGTGGCCCGGGGAGAGCACGTCGCAGTCGGACTGGCCCTCGATCACGAAGCAGCACTGGATGCCGTCGGGCGGTGGGGCGCAGGGGTTCGGCTCGCAGGAGCCGTCGTTGCCGAGAGTCGTTCCGCCCTCCGCATCGCAGTGCTCCTCGCTCAGGTGCAAGCAGGCGACATCGTTTTCGTGCTCCAGGCAACAGCGCACGGAGTCCTCACGCGGTGGCGGACACGGGTTCGGCTCACAGCTGCCGTGGCCGACGTTGATCCCCTCCTCGGCGCTGCACACCTCCTCGTTCACGAGTGCGCACAGCGGCTCCTCGGCATCGGGGAAGCAGCAGCGGACATCGTCTCCGGCGGGTGGATCGTCGGCGCACGGATCCGGAAAACAGGACCCTCCGCCGAGATCGGTGCCGCCCTCTGCCTGGCAGTGGGCGGCGGTCAGTCGCTCGCAGAACGCCTCGTCTTCGTGCTCCAGACAGCAGCGGACGGTGCCCTGCTCCTGGTCGGCAGGGATGTCGCACTCGAGTACGTCCTCTCCGCCCGGGCTACTGACCGTCACACGTGTTCCGCTCGGATCGACGCCGAGAAGCTGCTTGGAGCCGCGCGGATTGTTGCTGAAGAGAGCCCGCCCGCGTCCGACCGCGTTGGTATCGAGCGAGCCGATGACGATGCCGTCGACGCAGACACTGAAGCGCGTCGCGCCGGCCACACGCTTCGCCTTCACCTTGAGCTTGCCCTTCGCTCGGCCCGGCTTCTGACTGACCCGAACCGAGGCCGCACCCTCGGCATCGTCGTCGACACCCGTGGGCCGGCACTCGTGCTTGGCCGCGGAGGCGCCGTCGACGCCGACACAAACGCCGAAGGTGGCCGCGGTCACCAACATCACGACGACCACTCCGTTGTTCAAGAGATGGCAGCCTGCTCGTTCCATCGGGGGCCTCCTCGACGCGGCGGTGCGCGTCCATCGGTGTCTCGCGGGTGCCGGACTCAGCAACCTAGCCCCGTGCCCCGACGACTGTCAACGAGACTCGCGACGATCGCCAACTGGGGGGGCGGCGATCGCTAGGGGCTCGGCGGACGGTGGATGAGCTCGAGCCGGTTGCCGCTCGGTTCGCGGAACATCATGTGCTTCGCCGGACCGCCGCTCAAAGGCTCCGGCGCGAACTCGATGCGGACGCCGTCGGCTCGGCGAACCCGCTCGTGCATGGCGTCGAGCGCCTCGAAGCTGTCGACCTGCAGTGCGAGGTGGTGCAGGCCGACATTCGTCTTGCGGTTGAATGGCGTGGCCGTGGCCGGGTCGGTGGCTCGCCACAAGGTGATCATCACCTCACCATTGCTCAGGAATGTGGCCGGGTACTCGTCGTCACGCTTCAGTAGCTTGAAGCCCAGGACCTCGATGAAGAACGTTGTCGTGCGGTCCAGGTCCGTGACGGTCAGACCGACGTGGTCGACATCTCCGACGTGTGGGCCGTCGTCGCTCTCGGCGTCGACGATACCGGCTACAGGGGCGAGGGTGAGAGAGACGGTGAGGGCGAGCGCAACGACGAGGGGCTTGATCATCCACGCATCGTGAGCGCGTGCAGCGATGGGGTCAATCCTCGTTCACTCGGGTCCGTGGGATAGGGCAGTAGAGGCGCATCACTGCATCTCGTAATCATCGAGGCGCGGGGTGCGCATTTCCGCGATGAAGCGGTCGAAGGTCCACGGCCAGGCGATGGGTACGCCGTTGCGGTCGAGGTACCAGCTCTTGCACCCACTGTTCCAGATCGTCGTCTTGGCGGCTTCCTTGCGGTCGCTGTTGAATCGGGCCATTGCCGTCCGCGAGGCGCTCACCTCGTTGCACGCGCCGGATCGAACCTGCTCGACGAGCTGCATGATGTAGGCGAACTGGAGCTCCGCAACGTCGATCAGGGAGAAGTTCCCGACGGGCCCGTTGGGGCCATTGAGCATGAACAGGTTCGGAAAGTCGGGAATCGAGATGGCCATGTATGCAGCGGGAGCCTCCGGCCACGCGTCCTCGAGCGTCTTGCCGCCGCGGCCCACGATCTCCATCGGCCGCATGAACTGGTCGACACGGAACCCGGTGGCGAGGACCAGCACGTCGAGCTCGTGTAGCTGACCGTCGGTCGTACGCACCCCGGATTTCTCCATCCGCTCGATCCCTTCCGTCACGACCCTCGCGTTGGGCTGCTGGATGGCGTCGTAGAAGCCGTCGGCCATCACCAGGCGCTTGCACGCAGCTCGGTAGTTCGGACGGAGCTTCTCCTTGAGCTCCGGGTCCTTCACGTGGGATTCGAGATTGTCCTCGCAGGCTGCGTGGATCGCCTCGAGCATGGGTGAGCTCGCGTCGACGAGAATATTGGCGAAGCCGTCGGTGAACGCCCGCGAGACCTCTTCCCGGATCTTCTCCATGGACTCGGGGTGCGCTCGGAACTCGGCCTTCTCCTCCTCGGTGTAAGCCGGGTTCTGGACGGGCATGATCCACTGGGCAGTGCGCTGGAAGAGCGTGAGCTCCGCCACCTCATCGACCAGCGCCTTCACGATCTGGATCGCCGTCGAGCCGGTACCGACGACGCCGACGCGCTTGCCCGCGATTTGCACATCATGGTCCCAGCGTGCGCTGTGGAACACCCTGCCTTCGAACGACTCGACCCCCTCGATGTCGGGGATGTTGGGGTGGTGGAGGACGCCGGTCGCGGCGATGACGACGTCTGCGACGTCTCTCGATCCGTCGGCGCTCTCGATCTGCCAGCGCCCGTTCTCGAACGTGCAGCGCGTGATCTCCTTGCCGTACTGCATCCGCTCAGCCACCTCGTAGCGTCGCGCGACGTCCTCGAAGTAGGCCTGGATCTCGGGTCCGGGCGCGAACTGGTGGCTCCAGTCGGGGTTGAGAGCGAACGAGTAGCTGTAGAGGTGCGAGGGTACGTCGCAGGACAGGCCGGGGTACTCGTTCTCCCGCCACGTTCCGCCGAGGCGATCGGCCTTCTCGTAGACTGCGAAATTCTCGATGCCGGCCTCGCGCAGCTTGATTGCACCGAGGAGGCCCGCCATGCCCGCACCGATGATGATGAAGCGGAGGTCGCGGGGCGTGCGATCGTCGGAAGTCGGCAGTGATTGGATCGTCATGTGTTCTGCCCGAAACGATTGCGTGTGGAGTTCGTAGGTGACCGCGTCGCGTGTGTGAGGCTGGTGACCGCTACGTGGGTAGCTTTCGTATCTCGCGTGGTTCGTTTTTGGAAGTCATCGTAGGACTCGCGCACGACTCACGTCGTTATGCCTACCGACCATCCGTAAGGGAGCTTCTGCTCTCACCTATAGGCGAGCGGCAAGGTTTGTCGTGAGCTCGTTGAACGCTGGGCGCCGGCGAGGCTCGCGAGCCGGAGCGGGTTGAGGTATGTGTCGCCTGGGCAACCCATGAACGACGCGGCTGTAGATGCTCTGCAGCGGCGTCGCGGGCGAGCATCTCTCGGAGATGACGATGGCGTATCGATTATTCTACTGGAAACTGCAGGGACGTGGCGAGCAGGTTCGGTTGCTCCTCAACGAGCTCGAGCAAGACTACGAAGACGTCTACGTCTCGAAGGATCAGGACTTTCCGAGGCTGAAGCGGGAGGGGCCCGGCACGCTGTACTTCGGGTCGGTCCCCATGCTCGAGGACGGGGACTTCAAGCTCGTGCAAGGCCCTGCGATCATGAACTATCTCGGTCGCCAGCACGGCCTCATGCCGAGCGACTCCCGGGCGGCGGCCAGGACGGAGGCCATGGTGCTGGGCGCGGAGGACATGCGCATGGCGTACTTTCGCCTACTGGGTGATGGCGAAGCCGCGGCGGAGAAGCGGGCGAAGTTCGTCGGCGGTGAGTGGACCGCTCGATGGCTCTCGGCCTGGGAGGGCCTTCTCGATCTCAACGGCGACACCGGCTATCTGGTGGGAACGGCTCTCACGCAGGCGGACCTCGCGGTCTGGGACGCGCTCGATGCCATCGTCAACTGGATCGAAGGCGCGAGCTTCGGCGGCTTCGGCCGCGTGGAGAATTTCTACGAGTCCATCAGGGCACGCCCGGCGATCGTCGCCTACCTGGCGTCCGATCGGCGACTGGGCAAGAAGCGTTAGGTGGCCCTGGGGCTCGCCGACGATGCCGCCGAAGGCTCCGGCGAGCACCCAGGAGCGTGCCTACACCTCGCCCATCTGCTACACGCCCTATTCGATCCTCGTGCCGGCGCTCGACCCGCGCTAGACTCGGTGCACCCATGGCAGCTCCTGAAGACTCAGACAACGAAGACTTCGCAGCCCTCTTTGCGGAATCCGAGCGAAGCGCGCCCGCAGGGGGCGCGGCAGGCCCGGCGGTCGGCGACCTCGTCACCGGTAGTGTGATCTCGATCTCGGCGGAGACCGTATTCGTCGACCTCGGCGGCAAGTCCGAGGGGATCCTGGACATCGGCGAGGTCCTCGATGGAGACGGGAATCCGACCGTCTCGGTCGGCGATACCATCCGGGCCCATGTCGTCGACGGGGGAGAGCGCTCCGGGACCGTCTTGCTCAGGCGCAGCCTGGGCAAAGGCTCGGCGGCGCAAAGCGAGCTGGAGACGGCGTACGAGAACGGGATCCCCGTCGAAGGTGTCGTGACGGCTGTCAACAAGGGCGGCTTCGAGGTCCAGGTAGCGGGCATTCAAGCGTTCTGCCCGGTCTCGCAGATGGACGTACGCTTCGTCGAGGATCCCGAGGTCTTCATCGGGCAGCGTCTCGACTTCCGCATCACCCGCTTCGAACAGGGGGGCCGCGGCAGGTCGAACATCGTTCTGTCCCGACGGGCTCTGCTGGAAGAGGAGATCGCCGATCGGGCTTCCCTCACGCGCGAGCGGCTGGTCGTCGGCGAAGTTTTTCAGGGAAAGGTCACGAAGATCGAGGCCTACGGGGCGTTCGTCGACATTGGCGGCATGGAGGGCATGCTGCACATCAGCGAGCTCGGATACGCGCGCGTCGAGCACCCCTCCGAGGTGCTCCGGATCGAGCAGGGTCTCGAGGTTCAGGTGCTCCGGATCGAGAAGACCGACACCCCGCGGCGACCCGAGAAGATCAGCCTGTCGCTCAGATCGCTTGCGCGCGATCCCTGGGACGATGTGGAAACGCGGCTCACTGTCGGCCAGCGGTTCACGGGAAAGGTCGCGAGGATTGAACAGTTCGGCGCGTTCGTCGAGGTCGTCCCGGGGATCGAGGGCCTCGTCCACATCAGCGAGATGGGAGCCGGCGAGCGGCTCAGCAGCCCGCGCAAGGTCGTGAGCCCGGGCCAGGAGGTCGAGGTGCTGGTCATGTCGATCGACACCGAGCGCCGCCGCGTATCGCTGTCGATGGACGCCGCCGCGCGAGACGCACGCGCCACCGACGAGCACGAGGCCATGGCGACCTACGGTGGTAGCAAAGAGCGCCTCGGCAACCTCGGCGACCTGATGCGCAAACAGCTACCCGGCCGTGACCAGAAGAAGTGACGGCGCCGCCCCCGATCTCATCGTGACGAACACCGAGCAGCCGGTCGTGATCCCGCACGAAGACCTCCGGCCGGAGACACTGCACCGACTGATCGAGATCTTCGTGGGTCGCGAGGGTACGAACTACGGACCTCGCGAGTGGACTCTCGAGGAGAAAGTCGGCAACGTGATCCGCCAGCTCGAGCGCGGCGAGGCGCTGGTCGTCTACGACGCGGAGAGCGGGACCACCAACATCATTCCGCTGCCGGGTACGAAATGAGTTCCCGCCCAGTCGGCGGATCATGAAGCGTCATCGAGCGTGCGCAGCGATCGAAACTGGCAAGTCGAGCACCCGGACAAACGGCGCAGGTCGGCGTAGACGCGTCTAACCCCGCCAGTGCCACATCGTCGCCCGCCCTTTGCCGGTGCGCCGGATCAGCTTCTCGTCCTTTAGCTCGAACAGCGTCTGGCGAATCTCCGCCGGCGTGCCGCCGACGTCAGCCCGAATCTCTTCTGCCTTTGCCTTACCCGCCTTGCGTAGATAGGCGCGCACCGAACCGTTGGGCGTGCGCTTTACGGTGCGTGTCGCCTTCTTGCGCTTCGGTGCGCGCCCCACACTGGCTGGTGGTGCATCACCGTTCGCGCTCAGCAGTGTAGCGAGCTCACCGAGGGGCATGGAGCGCAGTATCGAGCCGGGCCGTGATGCTCCCAGTTCGTTCAGCAGGCTGCCGAGGGTTGTCTCCGGGGGGAGTTTGCCGATGGATTCACGCATGGCCTGGCGCGAAGCCGCGTCCATTGCTGATGTGATGTCGGTAGCAAGTTGTTTTCGTGACATGGATCTTTCTCCGTGGCTGCGTGAGGCCAACGTCGGATAGTATCTGTGATCCGGTTCGGGTGCCGCAACCGAGCCTTAGTTGGTGGGACGCCCTAGTCGTATCTTCTCGGCTATCCAAAGGACAGTCGCGCCCTCAGTTTTGGCGGATGCCGCTGTTCTATCGAGTCATCCGGGCCGCGCGGGCGGGAACTCAACCGAGCTTCTACTGACTACGTACGGAACGGGTGCGACCAGTCCCCTCGAGCCTGCGGTTCCGGTAGCGATCGACGTTCTTCAGTCGGTCTCGATCCGGCAGGTAGCCGAGCATCCGTCGCCGTCCACCACGTTGCCGTCGTCGCACTCCTCGTCGATACCTGCGTCGACGGTGAGCGTGCCCGAGCCGACGAACACGTTGCAGTCACCGTCATCGAGTGTGACGAAGACCTCGACGAGCAAGAGCTCGGAAGCCGAGTGTGCCACGAGAGCGACGATGCAGTTACACTCCCCGATGGTGGTCGTCGTCAATGCAAGATCGACGAAGCCGCAGTCGCAACTGGAACGGCCGATCATCACCTCGACGTCGGTCACGGGGTTCAAGTTCGGGCCGAGAGCCTTGAGTACGGTCGCTTGGTAGAACGCTTCAAGCTCGTCTGGAGCCACCGCGAGGAAGAGGCATTCCCCGAGAGTCACCTCCGTTCCGAGCGACGTTCCAGTGAACGGCGCGAGCTGGTCGTCGCCGCACACGGCGGAAGCGCAGGCAGGACAGTCAAGAGTTGCGGGAAGGCCGACGGTTGCACGCAGGACCTCGAGTGCGTCGGTGACCCTGATGCTCGGGCCTCCGGTTACCGCGCACCTACACGCTTCGCAGGAGCGGGCCTGTGTGGAGGCCTGACTGATGTACAGAGCATCGGCGACGCTCACGCGGCCGTAACCGGTAGGGTCTCCGCAGGAGACGAGAGCACCGCGCTCCATGGATTCAGTCGATGCGATGGAGGTGGTGGTCACGCTCAGTATGGCGACCGACAGCAACGTGAACAGGTGTCTACCTGACATTGAGTCTTCCGCCGCAAGTGCGTGCCGATCTTCGCTCCCGGTCTCCCGGTTGTCAATGGTAGTGAGCGAACGGATCGCCTTCGCGACGGAGAGCTGAGCAAGCGTGGGTGTGGAGTGAACGGATCGTGCGGATGCGTCCTCTCACGACGAAGCGGCACAGTTACCTGGCCGGGGTTCCTGTACGAAGCGCGGCTTCGAGGCCACATCGGTCAGTTAACGCACGCGAACGCAGGTCGCCACAGTACGAGGAGATGCATCGCGAACAGCGCGGCGGCGACGATCGCGATGCCGCACAAGCGGACGGCATCACCGCCGGCGGGGGACGCCGCTCCGATCGCCCGCCAGCAGGCCGGCGAGCACGCCCCTGGCGAACGCACCTCGCGCGACGACGTCAGACGCCAGTCGCGTGATACCGAGCTTGTACCCGAGCGGCATTGTCAACTTAGCAGTTTCGCGCCTGTCCCTGCCCCGACCTGTCCCGGTTACTTGCGTGCCAAACCACGAGCTGTTGTAGGGCGAAGAGCGTGCTGAGCTCAAGTTGACGATGCCTCCTGAGGACCCGCGTGCCCTTCGTGGCGATACGCGCCTCACCGGAAGCGCCGGCCGATCTGTGCGTCGGCCGTTATCACCAGCCGGGAAACGGGCCATAAGATTTTCCTACCTCCAGGCCCGCACGGAGGAGTACTCATACCGATGCGCATCGTCCCGAAGATCACGCTCGCGAGCGTGCTGTCGAGCGCCGCAATCCTGGCTGCGTTCTGCTACGTAAGCATCGATCGCCAGCTGAGCCACTTCGAGAACGATGTGAGGCGCGACCACCACGCCGTCTGCGAGATCCTGAGCGCCGCCGTCACCGCAGTATGGGAGGAGATCGGCCCGGAGCCTGCGCGAATGCTCATCGTCGCTGCGAACAAGCTGAGCAGCACGTCACACGTGCGCTGGGTCCAGCTCGACGGGACGGGCGACGCGCTCCTCGCGCCCGCTCTCGACGCGACGCTGCTGACGGCGGCACACCAAGGCGGCGAGATCGTACACATCGACTGGCACGCCTCGGACAGGCCTCGAGTCTACACCTATGAGCCGGTATACGTGGCCGGCAAGATCGTGGGTGCGATCGAGCTGACGGAGGATCTCGACGCGGAAGCAGGCT
>SPBQ01000519.1 GCA_004525875.1 Myxococcales bacterium | reverse complement strand
CCGGGCTCCGGTACAGCCCGAGCGCCTCGCGGATCTGTCGCTTCTCGCCGCGCTCGGCGGCGAAGTGCGCGAGGCTCACGACGCTGTAGACGATGCCGATGGCCAGCACCGGGAAGACCAGGCCGAGCGGCAAGCCCGTGCGGACGAAGAGCCACTGCGTCGTCACCAGGTAGGCGCCGCCGAAGGCCAGCGCAGCGAGCGCGGCCATGACGCCACGCACGTATCTCAGAACCAGCCCGAGCGCGCAGGCGAGGAGCAGGATCGCGCAGATCTCGATGAGCACGGAGCCCTTCGGCTGGCGCAGGAAGTCGCCGCGAAGGATGTTGCCGATCGCCGTGGCGTGGATCTCCACGCCGGGGAACACGCCGTCGAACGGGATCGGGCGGATGTCGGCGACCGCGGTCGCCGTAACGCCTACCAGCACGAGCTTGTCGCGGAAGACCTCAGGATCGATGCGGCCGTCGAGCAGATCGGCGGCCGCCACGTGACGGAAGCTCTCGCGTGGGCCGCGAAAGTTCAGCAGCATCTGACCGTCCTCGTTGACGGGGATCCGCTGCGACCCGAGACGGACCTCCTCGGTACCGAACCCCGCGAAGCGCAACCCGGCCGTCGGATTACCTCGATGGGTGCGGACCATCGCCACCGACAGCGGCATCGCGTAGGCGTCCCCGTATCGCACCGCGATCGGCAATCGACGGTACAGGCCGTCGTTCGGGTCGGGGAAAACGTTGAAGTAGCCGCTTCCGAGCGTTGCGTCGTTGAGGATGGGCAGATTGCCGACCGCCGCCTTCGCTTCGAGAAGTCGGCGGTGACCGACGCCGCTTTCGCTCTCGCGCACGCTCCCGTAGCCGTTGACGGCGAGTGATGTCGAGCCGCTGGGGTTCTCGCCGAAGTCGAAGAAGTAGCCGAGAATCACGCGACCCGAGTCGCGGATCGCGTCCGCAAGGAGCTGGTCCTCGTCCGACCAGCTCTCGAGCGCGTCGTGCACGCGTAGCCAGGTCTCGTCGTCGACGCCGTCCACGCGGTCCTGTAGTCCACGGAGCAACGGTGCGGCGGCACTTTCGGACTGCACCACGTCGAAGCCGATGACGCTGGGCTCTCCGGCCGAGACGAGCCTCACCAGGCGCGCCATCGTCGCGCGCGACCACGGCCAGCGTCCGATCTTGTCGATGCTCGCGTCGTCGACCGCGACGATCACGACGTCCTGAGAGGCGGCCTGCACGCCGCGCTGGAGCATCCGCATGTCGACCACACGGGTATCGATCAGCTGTAGCGGCGTGCACCCGTAGAAGCGGACGACGCTCAAGAGGAGGCCGATCGTGACGGCCATGCGCGACGAGCTCGTGTGGTGCTTCTTCATGGGACGCACCCATCCATGCTATGCGACCGGAGGGCGACCTCTCTACCGCTTTGCGGGCTGAGAGGTCGATCCCTGCCGATGCCCGCGCGTTTGCCATTGCCAACGCCGGCGCCGACGCGCGGGCATCTAGCGTGCCGTCGCCCCCGCGTCGATCGTCACCCGCGTGATCGATCGGGCTCAGGAATTACCCTGAGAACGACCTCTCGCGCGTGGCAAAATCCTGACACGAGCGGCCGCGTGTGCACGGAACGTACGGCGGCGATTGTGTCGATCCTCATGAGTTCTACGACCTGAGCCTCGCTTGTAAGGGGCGTGTACGGTTTGCCGGATCTGGTGCGCGAGTTGCATCCACGGGAGGCGCGAGAGCTCGTGCGCGGCGCAGACTGACCGGTCGTCTTGTCCGACCGTATGGCATCTGCCCGGGCATCCGCCAGGCGCTCTCGAGAAGTTCGGTTTGTGGAGTAGGGGATGCTGAGAGCGCGGTCTGACCATCATGCCTTCACCGGCGCCTTCGCGGCCGGTGCGCTCGTCGTGCTGACTTCGGTCGCGCTGGTGCCCCGTACCGTCAGCGCCCAGTCGCTCGAGGTGTCGGCCGAAGACAAGATCAGCTCCACGCAGGGCTCGCTCGCACAGGCGCTCGCCGATTCGAACTCGTTTGGCGCTAGCGTCGCGTCGTTCGTCGACCTTGATGGCGACACGATCACAGACCTGGTCGTGGGTATCAGTGATGACGACACGGCGGGTACCGACAAGGGCTCGCTCGTCGTGTTGTTCATGAACGCCGACGGGACTGTGAAGGCCGAACAGCAGGTCGCGGAAGGGGTCGGCGGATTCGTGGATTCGACCGCCGGCAGTGCGAGGTTCGGCTCCTCCGTCGCGAATATCGGCGATCTCGACGGCGATACGGTCGACGATCTGATCGTCGGTGGCCCCGGGCTCGACGACGGCGGGACCGACCGCGGTGCGGTCTGGATCCTGTTCATGAACACGAACGGCACCGTCAAGGGAGAGCAGCGGATCTCGACCAATGCCGGTGGGTTCGGTGGCATCATCGACGATCAGGATGAGTTTGGGGCTTCGGTTTCGTGGCTGGG
>SPBQ01000250.1 GCA_004525875.1 Myxococcales bacterium | reverse complement strand
GCTCTTCCCAGCGGCTGACGGGCTTGCCGTCGATCGCCGCGATGATGTCGCCCTCGGCGAGGCCTGCCCTTGCGGCCGGCTTGTCCTCGAACACGTAACCCACGGCCGAGGTCTCGCTGACCTGCGCAGCACCGTAGACGATGAACACCCCGGCGAACAGGAGAAACGCAAAAATGATGTTCACGGCGGGTCCGGCCGCGACGATTGCGGCCCGCTGACCGATCGTCTTCGCCGAGAAGCCGCGTTGCGGGTCACCGGCCGGCGGGTCGTCGGAGTCGTCCTGGCCGGCCATGCGGACGTAGCCGCCGAAGGGAATGAGTGCGAGGCGGTAGGTCGTCTCCCCTACCTGCTTCGCGAAGAGCGTTGGACCGAAGCCCATGGAGAACGTGACAACCTCGACGTCGCACCATTTGGCAACAAGGAAGTGCCCGAGCTCGTGGACGAAGATAACGATGGCCAGGACGGCGACTGCGCCTAGGAGGCTTTCCATATACTCCCCGAGGCTACCCGAAACCGGCCGGCTGATCGTCCCTGAATTGAGGGGTCACGCTTACGGCAGCTGCAGATAGCCGCGACTCAGAATAGCATAGTAGTACACGAAAACGATTGGCAGAACGAGGCTGTCGGTGCGGTCCAGAACCCCGCCATGGCCGGGAATCAGCCACCCGGAGTCCTCGGCACCATAGGCCCGTTTCACCATCGATTCGAGCAGGTCCCCCACCTGTGCGAGAACGTTGACCGCACCCGCCACGAACAGGGCCTCGATCGGGCCCAGGGCCTGCAGGACCAGCAGGTTGATGGTGGAGCCCAGCAGCAGGCTGCCGGCGAACGAGGCCAGGGCCCCCTCGACCGTCTTCTTGGGGCTAACGCTCGGCCACAGCGGCCTCTTCCCGAAGGCCCGACCGCCGAAGTATCCGCCCGCGTCCCCCGCCATGACGCAGCCGAGAACGAAGAAGACCCACTCGGGGCCGTTGTCCGGGAGGTAGCGGACCGAGATGAAGTGCGGCATCAGCAGCCCGCCGTACAGGCAGCCGAGCAGGATCTGCCCGGCCATGTTGACGCGGGCCTGCATATCCGTGTCGTCGCGGCGAGACGTCGCCAGCGTTCCGAGCAGGACCCCGGCCAAACAAAGGACGATGCCGGCCGAAACGGCGTCCGCGCTGCGGGCGATCCCCGTGGCGAGCGCGATCGTCATGCCGCCGGCCATGACCATGGCGGTCGCTCCCTGCTGGCCCTCGAGCGCCATCGCCGCAAACTCACGCAGCGCAACGAACGTGAAGAAGAGCACGACGAGATTATAGAACCACAGAGGTCCGAGAAAGATCGTCCAGGCCAGGAACGGCAGGGCGACCGCCGCCGTTATGAGCCGTGTACGCAACACCTCGATCGAATCTCAGGCTTCCTGTGCGATCTGGGCGCCCGTCTTGCCGAACCGACGCTGGCGCTGCTTGTAGTGCTCCACCGCTTCGATGAACTGGTCGCGCCGGAAGTCCGGCCACAGCGTGTCCGTCATGTACAGCTCGGTGTAGGCCAGCTGCCAGAGTAGGAAGTTTGATAGTCGCATCTCTCCGCTGGTACGGATGAGGAGGTCGGGATCCGGAACCCCCGCCGTCATCATCGACTCGTCGAAGGCGTTCTCGTCGATGTCGGCGGGGTCGAGCGCGCCATCGCGAACCCGGCGAGCCAGCTTGCGCGCGGCTTGCACGATCTCCTCCCGACCTCCGTAGCTCACGGCCAGCAGAACCGTCATGCGCGAGTTCTGGCGGGTCTTTTCCTCAACCGCGTGCAGCTCACTGACCACCTCGCGCGGCAGCCGACGCAGATTCCCGATCGCACGCAGCCGGATCCCGTATCGCATCATCTTCGCGACCTCCGTACGAAGATAGCGCCGCAGCAACCGCATCAAGGCGTCGATCTCGCGCTGCGGCCGTTGCCAGTTTTCGCTCGAGAACGCGTAGAGGGTGAGGTATTCGATGCCGATCTCACGGGCCGTCTCGACGACCTCGCGGACCGATTCCTTGCCGGCCCGATGCCCCTGGATCCGGGAGAGCCCGCGCGCCTGAGCCCACCGGCCGTTCCCATCCATGATGATCGCAACGTGGCGGGGAAGATCGTTTCCGTCAAAGGCATCCACGGCGGACGTCGAGGTCAGACGGACATGACCTCTGCTTCCTTTCCCTTCGTGATCTCGTCGATCCGTGCGATCGCCGCGCGCGTCAACTCCTCGACTTTGTCCTGAGCTCGGTGCTGATCGTCCTCCGCGATCTCCTTGTCGTTCAGGAGCTCCTTGAGCATGTCGTTCGCCTCGCGGCGGTGGATGCGCGCGGAGACACGATGGCGCTCTGCGTCCTTGCGAACCTGCTTGACCAGATCCCGTCGTCTCTCCTCGGTGAGATCGGGGAGAGGCACGCGAAGGATCTTGCCGTCGCTCACCGGCGAGAGCCCGAGATCCGAGGACCGGATCGCCTTCTCGATGCCGTTGATCACGCTCTGGTCGAACGGCTGCACGACGATGAGCTTGGGCTCGGGTGCGCTCACGGTGGCGAGTTGGTTCAGCGGAGTGTCCGCACCGTAGTAATCGACGTGGATGCTGTCGAGAAGCGACGGATTCGCCCTCCCGGTACGAATCCGGGAGAAATCGCGCGTGAGCGATGCTGCGTTCGCCTTCATGTCGGCCTCGAGCTGACCCAAAACTTGGTCGATCATGTCTCTTCCTGCTCGGCGACCAGGGTGCCGATCTGCTCCCCCATGACCGCTCTCAGAATGTTTCCGGGTCGTGTCCCGTCGAACACCACGATCGGCATCGCGTTCTCGCGACACAACGCGATCGCCGTGGCATCCATCACCCGGAGGTCATCGTTTAACACCTGCTGATACGTCAGGAAAGAGTACCGTGTCGCACTCGGATCCTTCTCGGGATCGGCCGAGTACACGCCGTCGACGCGCGTCGCCTTCATGATCACCGAGGCGCCGATCTCGATCGCTCGCAGGCCGGCCGCCGTATCCGTAGTGAAGAAGGGATTTCCCGTACCCGCCGCGAAGATCACGACGCGCCGCTTCTCGATGTGCCGCACCGCGCGGCGCCGGATGTACGGCTCGGCCACCTCCCGGATCTCGAGAGCGGACTGCACCCGTGTGGGGACGCCGGCGCGCTCGATCGCCTCCTGCAGCGCCAGGCTGTTGAGGATGGTGGCGAGCATGCCCATGTAATCGGCGGTGGACCGATCCATGCCGAGCTCGGAGGCCGAGAGACCGCGGAAGATGTTTCCACCGCCGACCACGATCGCAATCGAGCAGCCGGTCGCGTGGACTTCAGAGATCTCGCGCGCCAAGCGTGCGACGATCTCGGGATCGATACCGTACTTGGCTTGTCCAGCCAGAGCCTCGCCACTCAGCTTGAGCAGCACTCGTGGATACTTGGGCTCCGTCGTGGACATTGGACCGTGGACCGTGAGGCCGTGGACGGACGATGCTCTAGAGATGGCTCGAGGTCAGGAACTCTTCCCTATCGTCTCCGCGACTTCCGCGGCGAGATTCGCTTCCTTCTTCGCGATGCCCTCACCGAGCTGATAACGCACGAAGCGCTCTACGCGGAGATCAGCACCGGTCTCTGCTCCGACCTGCTCGAGCAGCGTGTCGATGGTGAGCTGCGAGTCACGAACATATTCTTGCTCGGTGAGGCAGATGTCGCGGTAGAACTTGTCGATCTTCCCGTCGACGATCTTGTCGACGACCTTCTCCGGCTTGCCGGAAGCGAGGGCCTGGTTCCGGAAGATCTCTCGCTCGGAGGCGATCTCCGACTCCGGCACCTCGTCACGGCGCACGTAGCGCGGCATTGCGGCGGCCACCTGCATGCCCAGCGATCTCGCCAGGTCGGCGTGCTCGTCGGTCGCTCCGGAGATCTCGACGAGAACACCAATCTTGCCACCGGCGTGAACGTAGCTGCCCACGCGGCCGCCATCGGTGCGCACCCGCACGAACCGGCGGAGCCCTATGTTCTCTCCGATCGAGACGATGGCCCCGGTGAGGATCTCCGACAGTTTCTTGCCACCCACCTCGAAACCGGCGGCCGTTTCGCCGGTACCGGTTTCGACGTCAGCGTCGAGAATCGCCCGGCCGACGGTGGAGAGCAGCTCACCGAACGCTTCGTTCTTGGCAACGAAATCGGTCTCATAGTTCAGCTCGACCAGGATCGCCTCGGTTGCAGAGTCGTGGGAGAAGACCTCGACCATCCCCTCGGCGGCAACGCGCCCGGCCTTCTTGGCGGCGCTCGCAAGTCCCTTCTCGCGCAGCATCGCGATGGCAGCGTCGACATCGCCGTCGGTCTCGGTGAGTGCACGCTTACAGTCCATCATCCCCGCGCCAGTACTGTCGCGGAGTTCTTTGACGGTACGTGCGTCGACGCTCATTTCGTCGTCGTTCCGGAAGCAAGTTCGACGGGAGCGGACTCTGCGGCAAGCTTGGTCGGAGCCGCGGTCACTTCCTGCGGGGCGGTAGCGCCCGCAGAGGGCTCGGCAGCCACTTCGGTCGTCGCAATTGCGTCCGTCGACGCGATCGCGTCAGCCGTCGCAACCGCGTCGGCAGCCGGCTCGGCTTTCGGAAGCAGCGAGTCGGCGAT
>SPBQ01000472.1 GCA_004525875.1 Myxococcales bacterium | reverse complement strand
GCTCGCGCGCGCGCGCGCGCTTGCTGCCCGCCTGCGCGAGGCCGGCCTGCAGATCCCCTGCGCCGACAGCCAGATCCTGCCGGTGCTGGTCGGCGAGGCCGACGACGCGGTGGCCGTCATGCGACGCCTGCTCGAAGCCGGCGTCTACGTGGCGGCGATCCGGCCGCCGACCGTGGCGCCCGGCACCTCGCGCCTGCGCGTGAGCCTCATGGCGACGCACACCGACGGGCAGATCGGCCGGGCCGCCGACGCGATCATCGCGGCGATGCGTGACGTGGTCGGAGCGTCATAACGTGACTCGTCTCGTCGAGGACGATCGCGATCTCATCTGGCACCCCTTCACCGCCGCAAGCGAGTGGGCGTCCTACGACCCGCTGGTGATCGACCACGGCGAGGGCTTCTTCCTCGTCGACACCGACGGCACGCCCTACCTGGACGGCGTCTCGTCGATCTGGTGCAACGTTCACGGTCACGGCCACCCGCACATCGTCGAGGCCATGAAGGAGCAGATCGACCGTGTCTGCCACTCGACGATGCTCGGTCTGACACACGTGCCGGGTGTCGAGCTGGCCCGCCGCCTCGTCGAGATCACACCGGATCCTCTACGCCGCGTGTTCTACACCGACTCCGGATCGACAGCCGTCGAGGCCGCCATCCGTATGGCGTTCCAGTACATGCGCCAGACCGGACGCCCTCGGAAGAATCGCTTCGTCTCGCTGATCGACGGCTACCACGGCGACACGCTCGGATCGGTGAGCCTCGGCCGTAGCGAGCCGTTCCACGTCGGCTACGAGCCCATCACGTTCGAGGTCTTCAAGCTGCGCCCGCCGTTCCTGCAGGAGCCCATCAACGGGCTCGGGCCGGTGGACGACGCGTCGCTCGAGCAGGCTGCCGTCGCCAGCCTCGAGGAGCTGGCGGCACTGCTCGATGAACACGGCGACGAGATAGCCGCCGTGTTCATCGAGCCGCTCGTTCAGGGAGCCGCCGGCATCTGGCCGCAACCGGCCTCCTTCGTGAGAGGCGTGCGCGAGCTGTGCGATCGTCACGAAGTACTGCTCGTATGCGACGAGGTCGTCACCGGCTTCGGGCGAACCGGCACGATGTTCGCCGTCGAGCAATCAGGGATCTGCCCCGACATCATGTGCCTGGCCAAGGGCCTCACGGCCGGCTACATCGCGCTGGCCGCAACGCTGACCACCGAGAAGGTCTACGACGCGTTCACGGGGCCATACGAAGCGTATCGCACCTTGTTCCACGGCCACACCTACGGCGGAAACCCGCTGGCCTGCGCCACCGCCATCGCAAACCTCGACGTGTTCGAACGCGAGGACACGGTGGCCGCCGCCCGCCGGCACGGCGCCACGCTCGCCGAATCGCTCGCACGTCACATCGGGCCGCTCGCGCACGCCGGCCCGGTGCGACAAGTCGGGACGATGGTCGGCTTCGACCTGCTACGCGATCCGTCGAGAGGCGAACGCTACCCGGCCGGTGAGCGCCGCTGCCACCGCGCCGCGCTCGCTGCACGCGCCGAGGGCGTGATCGTGCGCGGGCTCGGCGACACGATGGTGCTGATGCCACCGCCGAGCATGCCGCCCGATCTGCTCGAGCGCCTGGTCGCGACGACCGCGCGCGCCGTCGAAGCGGCTACGAAATCGGACGGATCAGGGCGGCGCGACATGTCATAGCGCAACCCGCCGTACAACGCGTCCGGCGTGATGTCGGGCGCGCGGAGCGAGTCCGCTTCGGGGGATACCCCGATCGGGCTGGCGCTGGCGCGCCGATTGCAGTCTCCAACAACCGAGCGACACTGAAGAGACCGGAAGAATGCGAGAGAACACTCGGGGCACGCTCATCACCGGTACGGACACCGGTATCGGCAAGACGACGGTCGCGTGCGCGCTGATCGCGGCGCTACGCCATCGCGGTCTCAGCATCGGCGTGTACAAGCCGGCCGAAACCGGCTGCACGTACACGAGGCGAATCCTCTCCGGTCCCGACTGCCGCATACTGGCCGCCGCCGCCGGCAGCCATCAGGGTGCCGACGAAGTCGCCAGCTACCTGTTCGAGCTGCCGGCCGCTCCGCTGGTCGCCGCCGAGGCCGCGGGCAAGCGCATCGACCCGCTCGTGCTCGTGCAGGGGTATGAAGCCCTGCAGAAGCGCTTCGGCCACATCATCGTCGAGGGCGCCGGCGGCCTGATGGTTCCGCTGGCCGACGGCTACACCTACCTCGACCTGGCCCGTCACCTGAAGCTGGACGTCGTCGTCGTGGTCGGCTCCCGGCTCGGGTGCATCAACCACGCCTTGCTCACCTTCGCCACCATCCAGGCCTCGGGTGTACGCATGCGTGGCTACGTCGTGAACACGATGCTGCCCGAGAAGGACGACCCTGTTGCGCCGCAGTCGAACCGCCGTACGATCTCGAGATTCACGCGCTACCCCGACCTCGGGCTGTTCCCCTACGTGGATCCAAAAGACGTCGAGGACTACGACAAGCTCGCCGCCATTGCGGAGCGCACGCTCGATCTGAAGAGCTTCCTCTAGTCTGGACTATTCTGACTAGCCGCTGGAGGCGGCGACATGCGATGTAACGGCTGGCTCGCCGCGCGAGCTAGCCCGCGCGCCAGACCGCCAGCGCGGCCTGCGACACGTCGGCGAATGATGCACCGTGCTTGCGCGCGGCGCGCGCCACGTCGTCCGACTCCGGCTGGGCGGTCTCCGTTCCGTCGGGGCGACCGACGACCTTGAGCGCGATCGTCCCGTACTCGGTCT